>JAAAPG010000256.1 GCA_009908405.1 Alphaproteobacteria bacterium
CGTGCCATTGACCCGCAAATCCAGCTTGAAATGCCGGTCAGCGCCCGCGCGCAGCACGATTTCACCGTCACCGGTCACGCGGGGGCCCCGGTCGGTCATGTTCTGCCACAGCCCGTATCCGGCGGCGACACCGACAAAGATCAGCCCCCACAGAACCGCATGGCGCAAGGTCGTGCCCAGGTTGGTCGTGCGCGCCACCAGGAAATACCCGATCAGCACCGCGCCCCATATGCTCAGGTAGAGCAGTTGCATCATGTCATCGCTGCTCATGCGGCCCCCGCGGTCACGTCGTGATCGTAAATCCAACCGAATTGACGCAAGGGCGCATCGGGGACAAAGCGGTTCGACAGGCGCAGGGCCACATGAGCCAGCGGCGCCATGGGTGCGCGCAGATGGTAATTGCGCGCGTTGCGATTCGCCGCCTCGACCACGCGCGCCACGCGGTTTCGCCGCGCGGCCTGATAGGCCGCCAGCCCGGTGGTCATATCGACAGCGCGGTCCAGTTCGCAGGCCAGAACATAGGCATCCTCCAGCGCCATGTTCGCGCCTTGCGCCATGAATGGCAGCGTCGGATGCGCGGCATCGCCCAGCAACACGGCGCGGCCGGAATGCCACGTTGCGGCGACCTTGTGGCGAAACAAGCCCCACAGGTAGACCTGATCCACCTGCGCCAGCCAGCCCGGCACCGGCCCGCCAAACCCCGCGAAAGCGCGGCGCAGGTTGGCGGGGCTGTCGGGATGATTCCAGCCTTCTTCGGCCCAGTCCTTGCGCTCCTCGACCGCGACGATGTTGCGCAATGCACCGCCGCGCAGCGGATAGCTGACCAGATGGCGACCCGGCCCCATGAAAACCTGCGCCTCTGCCGGGTCAGACGCATCGCCGGGGACCGTCGCGCGCCACGCCACCTGCCCGGTGAAAAACGGCGTTGCATGCCCGTTCAGGGCAACGCGCAGCACCGAATGCAGCCCATCCGCACCGACAACCAGATCGGCAAACAGGGTTTCGCCGTTTGCCAAGGTCACGCGGCCTGCGTCAGCATCGACCGCCACGACCTGCGCGTTGAAGCGCGTGGCGACATCTTCCGCCTGCGCGGCCAATGCCGCCACGCAATCGGCCCGGTGCACAAGATGGAACCCCGCGCCATCCCGCGGCAGGTCCATGCGCAAGACCTGCGCGCCCGACGCGTTGCGCAAGGTGACGGCCTGCGCGCGTCGCTTTTGCGGATCGACACCCAGCGCGGCCAGAACCCGCGCGCCGTTGGGGCTGATCTGAATGCCCGCCCCGACCTCTCGAAACCCGCCGGCCTGTTCCAGAAGCGTCACGGATGCGCCGCGGTCACGCATTGCAAGCGCGGCGGCCAAACCGCCGATTCCGCCACCGACAACCAGAACAGTCTTTCCTGCAAGCGCCATCTGGACCCCCGAACGCAAAGGCACCGGAGGCGTTGCCGCACCCCGGTGCCCCGTTTTGCGACGCGCTGCACCCGTTGCGCAACGCGGCAAATTGATCAATCGTCGCGATGCACCTTTTCCTTGCGTTCATGCGCTTCCTGCGCCTGCAAGGTCATGGTTGCGATCGGTCGCGCATCCAGCCGCTTCAGCGAAATCCGCTCGCCCGTCATTTCGCAATAGCCGAAATCGCCCGTTTCGATCCGGCGCAGCGCCGCGTCGATCTTCGACACCAGCTTGCGCTGACGGTCGCGGGTGCGCAGTTCAAGCGCGCGATCGGTTTCTTCCGACGCGCGATCGGCAATGTCCGGGATCGAGCGGCTGCTCTGGGCCAACTCGGCCAGGGTTTCGGCGCTGCCTTTCATGATGTCTTCTTTCCACGCAATCAGCTTGCGGCGGAAATACTCGAGCTGAAGCTCGTTCATGAAGGGTTCATCCTCGGCGGGACGATAGTCTTCTGGTAGGAAAAGTTCTGTTTTCATGGCCTGCTCCCCGATCTCAGCGGCAACACAGGTCTTGAGGTCTTCGTGCATGACATCACCCATATTCCGCGCCCTCGGTGGCCGGATACCGCAAGCGATGGAGATTGTCACGCGCTTTCCTGTCGCCCACGCTGTCGGACCTTGCTGCTCATCGGGCCTCGGGCTAGGTTGCGCACTGGAAACAGGCGGACAGGCAGCAGATGCGATTTTCTTCAACCAGCGACTATATCGCAGGCAACGACCTGACCATGGCGGTCAATGCGGCGATAACATTGCAGCGCCCGCTTCTGGTCAAGGGCGAACCGGGCACCGGCAAGACCGAACTGGCCCGCCAGATCGCGGCCAGCCTTGGCGTGCCGATCATGGAATGGGGCATCAAGTCCACCACCCGCGCGCAGCAGGGGCTGTATGAATACGACGCCGTATCGCGCCTGCGCGACAGCCAGTTGGGCGATGCCAAGGTCGAGGATGTGTCGAATTACATCCGCAAGGGAAAGCTGTGGCAGGCGTTTGAAGCGAACGAACGCGTCGTTCTGCTGATCGACGAAATCGACAAGGCCGATATCGAGTTTCCCAACGACCTGTTGCAGGAACTCGACCAGATGCAGTTCTTCGTTTACGAAACGGGCGAGACGATCCGCGCCAAGCACCGGCCCATCGTTATCATCACGTCGAACAACGAGAAAGACCTGCCGGACGCGTTCCTGCGGCGCTGTTTTTTCCATTACATTCAATTTCCCGACATGGAGACGCTGAAATCCATCGTTGCGGTGCATTTTCCTGACATTAAACCGCGATTGCTGGAAACCGCGCTGACGCAATTCTTCGAGCTGCGCGACACGCCGGGGCTGAAGAAAAAGCCCTCGACATCAGAAGTTCTGGACTGGTTGAAGCTGCTTCTGGCCGAAGACCTGTCACCAGAGGATCTGCGCCGTGACGGCGCCAGCGCCTTGCCCCGCTTGCACGGCGCATTGTTGAAAAATGAACAGGATGTGCACCTGTTCGAACGGCTGGCCTTCATGGCGCGGCGTCAGGGGCGTTAGGCCATGCAGATACGCCCGCTTCAAGAATCCGACCGCGCGCAATGGGATACGCTGTGGTCCGGCTATCTGGATTTCTATCAAACGACAGTGCCGCCGGAAACCTACGACGCGACCTTTGCCGCGCTGTTGTCGGAAAAAGACATGTGCGGGTTGGTCGCAGATCAGGATGGACGCTTGCTTGGCCTTGCGCATGTCGTGTTCCACGCGCATTGCTGGCGCCCCGAGGGGGTGACCTATCTGCAAGACCTGTTCACGGTGCCGGACGCACGCGGCACAGGCGTTGGCCGCGCGCTGATCGAAGCCGTGTATGACCTTGCCGATACCCGCGGACGCCCATCCGTTTATTGGACAACGCAAGATTTCAACGCACAGGCGCGCAGGCTTTACGACCGGATCGGCCAGCTTACGCCTTTCATAAAATACGTGCGCCCGGCATGAAACGGGTCATTGCCCTGCTTGCCTTGCTGGCGGGCTGCGCGCCCGTGCTTGAGGTTGGTCCCACGCCCGACCTGGCCTTGCAGACCCGCGCGATCAGCTCGCAGGCGCTGTTCGGCGCACCGCGCCCGCAGCCCACCCAAGTGCCCAACGCGCAGATCGCGCGGGACATTCTGGAGCTTGGCTTTCAACTGGAATCGGGTCGAGAGATCGCGGCTCTGTCGCGCTTCGAAGGGCCGGTCACCTTGCGCCTTGCCGGTCGTCTGCCGCCGCTTGCGGTGCTGGAAACCGACCGGTTGCTGGGCCGGTTGCGCCGCGAGGCCGGATTGGACATTCAGCGTCAGACCGGTCCGGCGAATATCAACGTCGAATTCGTGCCCCGCACCGAAATGCGGCGCTCCGTGCCAGAGGCCAGTTGCTTCGTGGTGCCCGACGTCGCCTCTTGGTCGGCGTTTCGGGCCAGACTGCGCGGATCGGGCCTGAACTGGTCAGAAGTGCTGGAACGCGACACCGTTCTGGTAATCGCCCCGTCCGATGCAACCGTGCAGGAGATGCGCGACTGCCTGCACGAGGAGGTCGCGCAAGCATTGGGACCGCTCAACGACCTGTATCGTATTGCCGGAACAGTCTGGAATGACGATAATTTCCAGACCGTTTTGACCGGTTATGACATGCTGGTGCTGCGGGTCTGGAACCATCCTTCGCTGCGCGTGGGCATGTCCAAGGCAGAGGTGGCGCGCCGACTGCCCGCGATCCTGGCCACGCTGAACCCGCGCGGCGGTTCGGGCGGTCCGGCCGCGCCAAGCCCGACCAATCGGGACTGGATTCGCGCTGTCGAAGGGGCCTTGTCGGCCACGACGCCCGCGCGCAGTTTCGGGCTGGCGCGCGAGGCGCTGGGGATCGCGGTCGACCAGGGCTGGCAGGATTCCCGGCTGGCCTTCAGCCTGTTTCTGTTCGCACGCTTTGCACCGCCCGCGCGAGGCGCCGACGCGCTTGACGCGCTGACACAGGCGTCGCGGCTTTACGGCGCGTTGCCCGACGCAGCGGTCCCGCGCGCCTATGTCGATCTGCACCTTGCCGCGCAGGCGCTTGGCGGCAAGCAATACAGCCTTGTGCTGCAACTGACCGAGCGCAGCATCCGCGCCGCACGTCGCTCCGAGAACGGTGCGCTGTTATCGTCATTGATGCTGTTGCGCGCGCAGGCACTGGCCGCGCAAGGTGCGGTCGCCCAAGCCACCGAATTGCGCCGTGACGCCACCCCGTTTGCCCTGTATGGCTTCGGATCGGACAAGGCGGCGGATGCGCGGCGCGACGAAATCGCTTTATTGGCGCAGCCGTGACAACGGGAAAGGCAAGTAAATGATCGTGATTGGCGGAATGATCCTTGGGGCCGCGGTTGGCTGGCGCGGCGCGGTCAAGCGCGGCGGCAACCGGATGGATATCGCCCAATATGCCGGCGTGGGCGTCATTGCGGGCGGGCTGTTGGGCCTGTTCGCGACGATCGGGGTCGAAAAGGTGCTGTAAGGCCATGTTCCTGCCATTCTTCCAGTCCTTGCGCGATCATCAGGTTCCGGTCAGCCCGCGCGAATACCTGGGCTTTCTGGAAGCAATGCTGGCGGGGCTGGCGACCTATGACATGGACGGCTTCTACTATTTGGCACGCGCCGCCATGGTGAAGGACGAGCGCCACCTGGACCGGTTCGACCGCGCCTTCGCCGCCAGTTTCGAAGGGCTGGAGGCAATCAGCTTCGACGACATGGTGCAGGCCATGGACCTGCCCCAAGACTGGCTGGAGAAACTGGCGGAGAAGACCCTGTCGCCAGAGGAAATGGCAGAAATTCAGTCGCTTGGCGGGTTTGACAAACTGATGGAGACGCTGAAGCAGCGGCTGCAAGAACAGAAAGAACGCCACCAGGGCGGCAATAAATGGGTGGGCACGGCGGGCACCTCGCCCTTCGGCGCCTATGGCTACAACCCCGAGGGCGTGCGCATCGGGCAGGACCGGTCGCGCCACCGCCGCGCGGTCAAGGTCTGGGACAAGCGCGAATTCCGCGATCTGGACGGCGATCGCGACCTGGGCACGCGCAACATAAAGGTGGCTCTGAAGGGCTTGCGCAAATGGGCGCGCGACGGGGCCGCGCAGGAACTGGACATGGACGGCACCATCCGCGCCACCGCGGAACAGGGGTGGCTGGATGTGAAAACCCGGCCCGAGCGGCGCAACGCGGTCAAGGTGCTGCTGCTGTTGGACATTGGCGGGTCGATGGATGACCATGTGCAGGCGGTCGAGGACCTGTTCAGCGCCGCGCGTGCCGAGTTCAAGCATATGGAGCATTTCTACTTCCACAACTGCCTGTACGAATTCGTCTGGCGCAACAACGCGCGGCGCTGGACCGAGCGCCTGCCGACATGGGATTTGCTGCGCAGCTATGGCAGCGACTGGAAATGCATTTTCGTGGGCGACGCGGCCATGTCGCCCTATGAAATTGCCTTGCCGGGCGGCGCGAACGAGCACTGGAACGAGGAGGCGGGCCAGGTCTGGTTGCAGCGCGCACGGGCGCAATGGCCCGATACCCTGTGGATCAACCCCGCGCCGGAAAAGCACTGGCGTTACACGCAATCCACCCAGATGATCGGCCAGGTTTTCGAGGGCCGCATGGTCCCCATGACACTGGACGGCATCAGCCGCGGCGTGAAACTGCTGGGCTAGATCGGCATTTTCCTGCCACCCCGGTTTGCATGCGCGGCGCACGCCCCCTACCTCTGACGCAGTCGCGGAATGCTCCGCGCAGAACAGGAGATTTGATGACCTTCAAAACGAGTTTGACAGCCGCAATCCTCGCCTCGGGACTCGCGTTCGGGACGGCACCCGCCGCGCTGGCTCAGGACCAGCCGGATGGTGCTGCCCTTGTGCAGCAAGACGCGAAACTTGACTCTTTTGTCATGGCCGCGGGGGCCGTGGACGAAGTGCGCAACACCTATGTCATGCAGCTTCAGAGCATCGAGGATGAGGCCGAGCAGCAAAGCTTGATCCAAGAGGCGAACGCGGCAATTGTGCAAGCGGTCGAAGAAGCAGAAGGCATCACGCTGGAAGAATATGTCGCAATCGGTGAAGCCGCTGCTGCGGACCCGGAGATTGCGGCGCAGATCGAATCCATCATGCGCGAACAGGCGCCCGCGGAGTGAAACGCGCCGCGAGAAAGCCAGAAGGCCGGGCAATGCGCCCGGCCTTTTTGTTTTAAATACAATGTTTTAGCGTTCAATCGTCACGCGCGCCAT
>JAAAPG010000101.1 GCA_009908405.1 Alphaproteobacteria bacterium
CTACCTGCGCGTCACCGGGCAGGCCGGGGCGGCCCCGCTGTTCCTGGACGAGGTGCCGATCCGCTTCGGCATCAGCGACCCCGACAGCCACTACCATGTGCCGCTTCTGCTGTCGCCCTACGGCTTTTCCACCTATCGCGGCAGTTGACGCGCGAGCCAAGACGCTTGACCCTTGCGATCCTCCCGCGCATAGCTTGGGGGCAGAGCAGGAACGGGCATGGCAGATCGGCTGGTCATTTACTCCACGGCACCATCGCAGCAACGGGCGGACGGGCTGTGGCTGGATGCGAAATTCGTGCAGGGCATGGAACGGCATGTGGCCGAATGGACCGGCCCCGTTTCGGTCGTGCTGCGCGATCTGGGGGCGCCGGTGCCATTCGGCGTGCACTGCCCGCCGGGATCGCTGGGGTTCGATCTGGCCGTGATCCCGCGCGGCGCGTCCATTGCGCCCTGTATTGCGAACGATACGGTCCTGCTGGCCGCGACCGCCGACGATCACGAGGCGCTTGATTTCGCGCAGGTTATCCGGCCCAGGGGTATCAAGCTGGTCTATGCACTGGAATACACACTGGGAACCCGGCTGCGCATTGTCCGGATGGACCAATCGCGGGGGCCGGTGCGTCGGCTGCGCTCGGCGCTCTGGACCTTGCAGCAAGAGCGCCGATTGCGCCGGGCGCTTCGTGCTGCCGATGCCGTGCAGTTCAACGGGTTTCCCGCGCAGGATGCGTATCAGACCCTTGTGCGCGACGCGCATCTGTATCTGGATAACCGGCTGAGCGCGAACATGATGGCCACGCCGGAAGAGATGCGCGCGCGCGCCGACCGGCTGCGCCGCGGCGCGCGCTTGCGGCTTATCCATTCCGGGCGGTTGGAGTCGATGAAAGGCACGCAAGACCTGCTGCCCGTAATGGACCGGCTGATCGCGCTGGGCGTCGATGCGACATTGGACATTTACGGCACCGGCAGCATGGACGCCACGCTGCGCGCGGGGCTGGAGCGGTTCGACGGGCGCGTGCGCGTGCATGCCCCGGTCGATTTCGCGCGCGAATTGGTGCCGATCAACCGTACACGGGCCGATGTGTTCCTGTCGTGCCACCGCCAATCCGACCCGTCCTGCACCTATCTTGAAGCGATGGGCTGCGGGCTGCCCGTGGCCGGCTATGACAATGCGATGTGGCGCGGGGTGCAGGCCCGCAGCGGCGGTGGTACGGCGGTGCGCCTGGGCGATGCCACGGCGCTGGCTGGCGCGATTGCGGCATGGGACCAGAACCGCGACGCGTTGATCGCCGCCAGTGCCAAGGCCCGCAGCTTTGCCGCCGATCACGATTTCGACCGGGTGTTTTCGGCCCGAATGGCGCATTGGCGCCGCGTGGCGGGCCTGGATGCCTGAGCGGTGCACTGGGCACATGGTCACGACCACGCAGGATTGACGAAGGCAGGTTGACATGTGGAGATCCCTTGGCCCGGCGATGGCGCGCGTCACCACGACCGAAGCCTTGCGTGCCAGTCTCGGGGCGCTTGTGGCGATCGGGCTGATCGGTGCGTTCCTGCTGTCGCCAGAGATCGACACCGAATTCGGACTGTATCTGGTTGCGCCCTTCGGCGCGTCGGCGGTGATGGTCTTCGTGATCCCGAACAGCCCGTTGGCGCAACCCTGGTCGGTGATTGTCGGCAACACGCTGGGGGCGTCAATCGGTGTGGCCCTGTGCTATCTTGTGCCGGAGGCGTCCTTGCGGGTGGCGCTGGCGGTCGCCGCGACAGCCTTTGCCATGGCCGTCTTGCGTGCCTTGCACCCGCCTGCAGGCGGGGTCGCGATGGCCGCGGCCCTTCACCCGGAAGAGATTTTCCCGCTGGGCTTCTGGTTCGTGCTGACCCCGATCGGGTTGGGGGCTGTAACCCTTGTTGTCATGGCGGCGGTCTATGCGCAGTTGACCGGGCGGGTCTACCCGTTCCGCCAATATGACGGGCCAGAGCGGCGCGCGGGCGGCGTGCAAGGCGTCAGCGCGCGGCTGGGCCTGTCGGAAGACCAGCTTTCGACCATTCTGGAGCGGTATCGGCAATCCTCGAACCTTGGCGCGGCGGACCTTGCCCGCTTGATCGGCGCGGCGCAGATGGAAGCGGCGGCGCAAGTTGCCGGCCCTCTCACCGCGCAGGACGTCATGGAGCCCGACCCGGTGACGGTCGCGCCCGATACCCCGCTGGGCAAGGTGGCCGACCTGTTCCAGCAGCATCGTTTCACCACGTTTCCCGTGGTGGATGACGGCGGGCATTACGCGGGCGTTATACACCAGATCGACCTGATCGCGCGGGCGTCGCGCGATGCGGGGGTGTTGAAAGGGCGGTTCGGTGCGGCCATGGCGCGGTTGCTGGGACAGGGCGGCGCTGCCCCGGAATTCGCACGGGACATTCTACGCGACGGAGTGGATGCGGTCGCGCCCGACACACCCTTGGCGGCGCTTCTGCCGATGATGGCGGATGGTGAGGTGCACGCCGTTCCGGTCATAGATGCGGGCCGCGTGGTGGGCGTGTTGTCGCGCACCGATCTGGTCGCGGTGCTGGCGCGGCGCGCGGCGATGGTCGAAAGCTAGCCGTCTGCCATGGCCGCGCGGATGCGCGCGGCGATGAAATCGACGAACAGCATCACCTTTGGGTCGCGCAGCCGCCTGTGCGGGGTCAGCGCGGCCAAGGTCACGGGCAAGGGCGGGGTTTCGGTGGCGACCGGCACGAGCGCGCCGCTTTCCAGGTGGTCGGCCACCTCGAATCGCGGCTTCAGGATGATCCCGCGCCCGTCCAGCGCCCAGCCGGTCAGAACGTCGCCGTCATCCGATTCGAACGGTCCCGATATCTTGAAGCGTTGCGGTCCGTCGGGTGTTTGCAGCGCCCATTGAAATTCGGTGGCCCCCGGAAAGCGCAGGGTCAGGCAATCATGCCCATCCGCGACCAGCGCCGCCCCGTCGCGCGGCAGGCCGCGCCGCGCGATGTAGTCGGGCGCCGCGCAGAGCACGCGCGCGCAATCGGCCAGCGCGCGCATCTTCAGCCCCGAATCCTCCAGCCTGCCAAGGTGAAACGCCAGGTCCAGCCCCTCGGCGGTCACGTCGACCTTGCGGTCCGACAGGCGCAGGCGCAGGTCGATCTGGGGGTGGTCATCCTTGAAGGCCGGCACATGCGGCGCGATCAGCCGCCGCCCCAGCCCCAGGGGGGCGGCCACGAACAGCGTGCCGCGCGGTTGCGAGCTGGCATGGGTCAGCGCCGCCTCTGCATCTTGCACCGCGTCCAGAACACGTTGCGCGCCCTCATAGAACAACCGCCCGTTCGAGGTGGGTTGCAGCGACCGCGTGGTGCGGTTGAACAGCCGCACGCCAAGGTGCTTTTCCAGTTCCGCCACCCGCGACGAGGCCACGGCAGGCGAGGTGCGCTGGTCGCGCGCCGCCGCCGACATGCTGCCCAATTCATAGACACGCACGAACATGCGCAGGTTGCTGAGATAGGCCATGGGTATTTTCAGGCTGCATTTGAAAGTGATGGGTGTTTTATGGAATTAACAGAAAGCGCCGCGCCGGTATAGCCTGCACGCAGAACCAAATGAAAAGGGGCCAATCATGTTCGAGCTTGCCGTGATCGGCGCATGGGCCGAATTTGCCGTGCGCTGGCTGCATGTCATCACCGCGATCGCGTGGATCGGGTCCAGCTTCTACTTCATCGCGCTGGACCTTGGTTTGCGCAAATCCCCCAGCCTTGCGCCCGGTGCCCATGGCGAGGAATGGCAGGTCCATGGCGGCGGCTTCTACCACATCCAGAAATACCTGGTCGCCCCCGACAAGATGCCCGACCACCTGATCTGGCACAAATGGCAAAGCTATTGGACATGGCTGTCGGGCTTCGTGCTGCTGGTGCTGGTCTATTACGTGGGCGCGGAATTCTACCTGATCGACCTTGAGAAAATGGACCTGCAGACATGGCAGGCGGTGGGCATTTCCATGGCCTCGCTCGGCCTTGGCTGGGTGATCTACGACCAATTGTGCAAATCGCGCTTTGGCGAGGACAACACCCGGCTGATGGTGTTCCTGTTCGTGCTGCTGGTCATCATGGCCTGGGGCTACACGCAGGTGTTCACGGGGCGCGCGGCGCTGCTGCATCTGGGCGCGTTCACCGCGACGATCATGTCCGGCAACGTGTTCTTCATTATCATCCCGAACCAGAAGATCGTTGTCGCGGACCTGAAAGCAGGCCGCACCCCCGATGCCAAGTATGGCAAGATCGCCAAGCAGCGCTCGACCCATAACAACTACCTGACGCTGCCGGTTCTGTTCCTGATGCTGTCGAACCATTACCCGCTGGCCTTCGCGTCCGACTATAACTGGCTGATCGCGGGGCTGGTGTTCCTGATGGGGGTCACGATCCGGCATTTCTTCAACGCCATGCATATGGGGCAGGGGTATAAGTGGTGGACATGGGCCGCCACGGCGGCCTTGTTCATCGGCGTGGTGCTGCTGTCGATCCTCGGCCAGCCCGAGGATGCGGAGGAAGAGGTCGCCAGCCTGTCGCCCACCACCGCGCGGTTCATGGAGGATGCGGCCTTCGAGGACGTGTACTGGACCGTTCAGGGCCATTGTTCGATGTGCCATTCCGAAGACCCGCTCTGGCCCGGCCTGCACTGGGCCCCCAAGGCGGTCAAGCTGGAAACCGAAGCCCAAGTCGCCCGCGCCGCGCAAGCGATCTACCTGCAATCGGGCGTCAGCCACGCCATGCCGCCGGGCAGTACAGTGCTGATGGACGATTACGCGCGCCAGGACATCCGCGACTGGTTCGAGCGCGTGGCCGGGTCGTAAACCGTCCCGCGTGACGGTTCAGCTGCCATCCTCGCCATGCGCGCCGCGTTCGCGGTAGGGCGTGGTGTCGTAATGCGCGCGGTAGCATTTGGAAAAATGCGAGGGCGAGGTAAACCCCGCTGCAAGCGCCACGTTGATCACGCTCATATCGGTCTGCATCAGCAGGTTGCGCGCCCGTTCCAGCCGCAATTCCATGTAATAGCGCTTCGGACTGCGGTTCAGGTAGCGGCGAAACAGGCGTTCAAGCTGGCGGGTGGACATGTCCACCGCTTCGGCCAGGTCGGACGGGCTGATCGGGTCCTCGATATGGCTTTCCATGATCTCGATCACCCGCGCCAGCTTGGGGTGGCGCACACCGATGCGTGCCGGAATGGACAGGCGTTGCGTGTCGCGGTTGGTGCGGATGGACGAATACACAAGCTGATCGGCGATCGCGTTGGCCAGGTCGCTGCCATGCGCAGAGGCGATCAAGGCCAGCGTCAGGTCGAGCGAGGCAATACCCCCCGCCGCCGTGACCCGCGTGCCATCGACCACGAAAACCGAACGCGCCAGCTCCACCTCGGGGAATTCCTCTGCCACGGCGTTGAAATTCTCCCAGTGGATGGTCGCGCGCTTGCCGTCCAGCAACCCGGCCTTGGCCAGCGACCAGGCGGCGGTGCAGACCCCGCCGATGCGGTTGCCGTAGCGCGCGCGCTTGCGCAGCCATGACAGCACGCCCGCACTGGTCGCACGCTGCACATCGACCCCGCCGCAAACGACGATCAGGCTGTCATTCGGCAGATCGTCCAGCTTGGCCGTCACGGCAATTTCCGTGCCGTTGGAGCAGGTCACCGGGCCGCCGGTTTCGCTGACAAGCTGCCATGTATAAAGCGTTTTGCTGGCCACGCGATTGGCCAGCCGCAGCGGCTCTATCGCGGCGGAAAAGGCAAGCAGTGTGAAGCGGTCGAGGAGCAGAAAGGCGACATGGGCCGGAACGGTCTGGCTGGCGGGCTTGTTCATACTGAAGCTATCACTGCATGCGCGGAAGTTGAGCGACACAATCAGGTTTCATTTTCCCGCGCAAGGGCAATCGTATTTGCAAGCCTTGGCGCGCTTTTGTATAGGGGCGGCAAGCGCGACGTGGTTGCGCAATCAGGTATCCCGGAGGGCATGATGACGAATGGCTGGACGAAATCTTCTTGGCGGCAAAAGCCGCGTATCCAGATGCCCGATTACCCCGATGCCGACGCGCTGGCACAGGTTGAAGCGCGGCTGTCCAGCTACCCGCCGCTGGTCTTTGCCGGTGAAGCGCGCGCGCTGAAACGCAAGCTGGGCGCCGCTGCCCGTGGCGAAGCGTTCCTGCTGCAAGGCGGGGACTGCGCCGAAAGCTTTGCCGAATTCAACGCCGACAGCATTCGCGACACGTTCAAGGTGCTGCTGCAAATGGCGATCGTGCTGACCTATGGCGCGAAAGTGCCGGTGGTGAAAGTGGGCCGCATGGCGGGCCAGTTCGCCAAGCCGCGCTCGTCCGGCATGGAAACCGTGGGCGGGGTGGAACTGCCCAGCTACCGGGGCGACATCATCAACGGGTTCGATTTCACGCCGGAGGCGCGCATTCCCGACCCCGACCGCATGTTGCAAGCCTACACGCAAGCGGCGGCCAGCCTGAACCTGCTGCGGGCGTTCTCCACCGGTGGCTTTTCCGACATGCACCGCGTCCATGCCTGGACCCTGGGCTTTGCCGAGGGCGACAAGGCCGAACGCTACCGCGAGATGACCGCGCGGATTTCCGACACGCTGGATTTCCTGACCGCCGCGGGCATCACCTCCGAAACCAGCCGCGACCTGGCCACGGTGGATTTCTAC
>JAAAPG010000179.1 GCA_009908405.1 Alphaproteobacteria bacterium
CTGGATCGTCATGTGCAGGCTGCCCACGATCCGCGCGCCCTTGAGCGGCTGCGCCGCCCCGAACTCCGCGCGGCACGCCATCAGCCCCGGCATCTCGGTCTCGGCAATGTCCAGTTCCTTGCGGCCAAACTCTGCCAGCGCGATATCGCGCACGATGTAGTCTTGCGCCATCAGCCCAAGCTCCTTGTCAGGTGTCTGTTGTCTTGGCGGCGACATAGCACTCCGGGTGACGGGCGACAATAGCGCGGCCCTGCGGCCTGTTTGGCAAGATCAAGCCAGTGTGTTCGACTTTCGAGTTGTCGGGACATGCGCGATCTGCGACAACCGTTCAGGCGGGATTGCACGTTTCAATGTGGTGGACCATTTGGTCGGATTCATACCAAGTATCCTTGCGCGGTCGATGTCGCGCATCGGCCAGGCGTTGGTCATCTGGCTCTTGCTGGCCCCTTCGGTATGGGCGCTCGACGATGTACAAATCCGGCTGAACGGCGGGTCCGAGAGCCTTCGCACCGCGCTTGAGCGGGCGTCGCTTCTGCGACAGGCGCAATCGCAGAACGTGGGCGATGCGCTAGAGCTGTTTTCGACAGCGCGTGCCGAGTATGGCAGCCTCATCGGCGTATTCTACGAGCAAGGATATTTCGCGCCGGAAATCTCTGTGCGCATTGACGGGCGCGAGGCCGCGGATATCTCTCCGCTGGACCCGCCCGATCAAGTGCGTCAGATCGTGGTCGAGATGACGCCCGGACCCGCCTTTACCTTCGCGCGCGCGCAATTGGCGCCATTGGCCGACGGGACGACCCTTCCGACTGACTTTGCCGACGGGCAGCCCGCGCGCAGCACCGTGATCCGCGATGCGACGGGCGCGGCGCTGGACCGTTGGCGCGCGCTGGGCCATGCCAAGGCGGAACCGACCGGGCAGGCGATTACCGCCGATCACCCGTCCCGAACGCTGGATGTCGCGGTCACGCTGACCCCCGGCCCGCGCCTGACCTTCGGGGCGTTGCGCCCGGATGGTTACAAGGCGGTGCGCCCCGAACGCATCGTGGAAATCGCGGGGCTGCCCACGGGCGAGGTGTTTGACCCCGAAGATATCAAGCGCGCGGCCGCCCGTCTGCGCGGCACCGGCACGTTTTCGTCGGTCGCGCTGCGCGAGGCGGAAGATGTCAATCCCGATGCCAGTCTGGATATTTCCGCCGCGGTGGTCGAAGCGCCGCCCCGCCGGATCGGGGCCGGGCTGGAATACGACACTGAACGCGGCGGGAAATTCAGCGCCTTCTGGCTGCATCGCAACTTGCTCGGCGGCGCGGAACGCTTTCGGATCGAGGGGATGATCGACGGGCTGGGCGCCCGCTCTGGCGGGCGGGATTACAGTCTTGGAGTGGAATTCTCGCGCCCCGCGACCTTTACGCCCGACACAAGCCTGAGCATCGAGGCGCTTGCCGAAACCGAGAAAGAGCCGGATTTCGACGCGCGCAGGCTGCGGGCTGACGTCAAGCTCGTCCATCGCTACAGCGACAGGCTGACCTTTTCGGGGGGGCTTGGCGTGTTGGTCGAGCGCGCGAAGTTCGGCCCCAACCTGGGCATAAGGCGGGAGTATCGCCTGTTGCTGATGCCGCTGGAGGCCACGTATGATCGGCGCGACGACGCGAAAAATCCACGCAGCGGGTATTACCTGAACGCAACGCTGACGCCTTTCATGGGCATCTCTGGCACCGGGTCCGGCGCGCGCGCGACGATGGATCTACGCGGCTACCATGCGCTTGGTGACAGGCTGGTCCTGGCCGGGCGGGCGCAACTCGGCGCGGTTTACGGGCCGAGTTTGCAAAGGACACCGCGCGATTTCCTGTTCTATTCAGGCGGTGGCGGGACAGTGCGCGGCCAGCCCTATCGCAGCCTTGGCGTGACAACCGGCGGTGTCGTTTCCGGTGGGCAGGGCTTTGCGGCAACATCGCTGGAAATGCGCCTGCAAGCGACCGAAAAGATCGGGTTGGCGGCGTTCACGGACGCGGGCTACGTGTCGCGCGGCACCTTTACCGGCGGCGCGGCGTGGCACGCGGGCGCCGGGCTGGGCCTGCGCTATGACACGGCCATCGGCCCGCTGCGGGTGGATGTCGGCTTCCCCGTGGGCGGTAATACCGGCAAGGGTGCCCAGCTTTACCTCGGCATCGGACAGGCGTTTTGATGCGTCGGCTCTGGTTTGCAATTCTGATGGTGCTCGGCTTGGGCGTGGCGGCGCTGGCGCAGGATGGCGCGGTGCCGGGTGCGGACGAAAGCGATGTCGGTTTCCTGACCCGTATCTTGCAGAACAGCCTGTCGGATCGCGGCCGGGAGGTGCGAATCTCGGGGTTCCAGGGCGCCTTGTCATCGCGCGCCACGTTTGACGAGATGACCATCGCCGATGACGAAGGGATCTGGCTGCGGATCAGCGATGCGGCGCTGCAATGGAACCGCGCGGCCCTGTTCCAGCGCCGCATAGAGATTTCCGAGATATCCGCCGAACGCGTCGAGGTGCTGCGTGCCCCCGTCGCGCCCCCGTCGGACGAGCTGGTGCCGCTGCGCCGGTTCGAATTGCCGGATCTGCCGGTGTCGGTCGAGCTGGGCCAGCTTGCCTTGGCAGAGGTCGTCCTTGCGCCAGACCTGATGGGGCAGCCGCTGCGCGCGGGTGTGCGCGGCAGTGCCGACCTTGCGGCGGGCGAAGGCACGGCAACACTGGCCCTGGAACGGCTTGACGACATCGCGGGGCGCTTTACGCTGGATGCGGCATTCTCGAATGAAACGCGCATCCTGTCGCTGGCGCTTGACGCGACAGAGGCTGCGGGCGGGATCGCCGTCTCTCGGCTGGGTGTTCCGGGACGGCCCTCGGCGCGACTGCAGGTCACCGGAACCGGGCCGATCGACGATTTTTCCGCCGATATCCAGCTTGCCACGGATGGTGTGGCGCGCGTGCAGGGAACGTTCGAGTTGCAGACCGCGCAGCCGGGCGTGCAGCAGGCGGTCGCGCTGAACCTGACAGGTGATCTGCGCCCATTGCTGGCGGATGCCTTTCACCCGTTTTTCGGTGAAGAGAGCGTGTTCTCCACCAGTGCGCGCCGGTTCGAGGATGGGCGACTGTCGCTCGATGCGCTGAGCGTGCAGACCCAGACCCTGTCGCTGGATGGGCGCGCCCGGATCGGTGCCGAAGGCTTGCCAGAACTGATTGACCTGCGCGGCACGCTGGCCGATCCGCAGGGCGCGCCGGTGCTGCTGCCGCTTGCCGGGGCCGAGACCCGCGTCGAAAGCGCCGACCTGCAACTGGCCTTCGATGCCGCGCAAAGCGAAGACTGGGAACTGCTTCTGGACCTGATCGGGTTCGACAATGGCGATATCACGGTCGAAGCAGCGTTCGTGAACGGCCTTGGACGGATCACCTCGCAGTCCTTCGGCGAAGATCGCGACACGGTCGATGCACTTGTCGATTTCTCGACCGTCGGGCTGTCGGCGCGCGACCCTGACCTGAACGCGGCGCTGGGGCGCAGCGTCAACGGCTCGCTTGCCTTCATCTGGCGCGAGGGACAGCCATTCCTGATGCCCGGCTTCCTGCTGGAAGGGCGCGACTACGCGCTTCAGGGCCGGGCCCGGCTGGATGGCGGCGTTGTCGATGCGGATATCCGCGCGGAATACACCGATATATCGCGGCTTTCCGGCTTTGCCGGGCGCCCGCTGAGCGGCGCGCTGCGCGCCCAGTTGAGCGGTGATTTCGGCCCCGCCCGCGACCGCTTCGACCTGACCGCAAGCCTGTCGGGGCGCGATCTGACGCTGGATCAGCCGCAGCTTGACGCGCTGCTGTCCGGTGATAGTGAAATCACCGTGTCAGCCAGCGGCGCAGACGGGCGCATCACGCTGCAAGAGCTACGCGCCGAGGCGCAGACGCTGACCGCGGATATTTCCGGGCAGGCCTCGTCCGACCTGCTGGATGTGTCGGGCCAGTTGAACGTCGCCGATCTTGGCGTCCTCGGGGCGCAATATGGCGGTGATATCCTGGCGGATATCACGCTTGCCGGTGCACCGGACACGGCGGCACTGGACCTTGTGGCAACCGGACGCGACCTGGTTGTCGGCCAGCCTGACCTGGACCGCGCGTTGCGTGGTCAGACGCGGTTGACACTGTCGGGCCGACGCGACGGCGCGGCCTTCGACCTGGCGGGCCTGCGGCTGAACAATCCGACCCTGACGGCGCAGGTGCAGGGCCGCGTCGCGCAAGGCGAGTCGGTTCTGGATGGTGACTTTACGCTGCCAGACCTGTCGGCCCTGCGCCCGGGTTTTCGGGGGGAAATCGGTGGAACGCTGGCCTTGCGCGAAGACGGGCGCGCCCGTTTGCTGCGGCTCGATGCGGCGACCCGAAATCTGGCTTTCGGCGCGGCAGCCGCGGACCGGGTGCTGGCCGGGCGTCATGTCATACAGGCAGACTTGCGCGCATTGCCCGAAACGGTGTTGCTGGAACGTCTGGACATAAGCGGCCCGGCGCTGTCTGCGCAGGTGTCCGGGCAATTGCGCGATGGCCGACCCGACCTGAATGTCGCGGCCCAACTGTCCGACCTTGCACTGGTGGCCCCCGGAATACGGGGCGCGGTGTCACTCTCCGGCCAGGTGCGTGACACGGGGCCGGGCTATGCCCTGACCCTGAGCGCCAGCGGCCCCGCCGGGCTGAGCGTTCAGACCACGGGCAGCCTGTCGAAGAGCTTGCAAGCCGATCTGCGCCTGTCCGGAACAACCGATATTGCGCTCATCAACCCAAGGATCGAGCCGCGCTCGGTGCAGGGTCCGGCGCGATTTGACCTGGCCATGCAAGGGCCGCTGCGGCTGGACTCGCTCTCTGGCGTGGCGTCGATGGACGACATTGCCGTGGTCGATCCGCGCCGTGGGTTACGGCTGACAGGTGTCAACGCGCGCGCCGACCTCTCGGACGGGCAAGCCCGGATCGAACTGTCCGGGCAATCCGCACAGGGCGGGGCGCTGGGGCTTGATGGAACGATCCGGCTTGTGCCCCCGTTCGACGGCGACTTGCGCGCCCGGTTGAACCGGCTTCGCGTGGTTGATCCGCAATTGTTCGAAGCCACCGTTTCGGGCGATCTGGGCATTTCGGGTCCGTTGACCCGCGGTCCGCGCATCGCAGGCCAGTTGCGACTTGACAGCATGGAGCTGCGCATCCCCCGCGTGGGCTTGACCGGCGCGGCCTATATCCCCCCCGATATCCGCCATGTTGGCGACACGGGCGGATCGCGCGCGACGCGCGCGCGCGCGGGCATTTTCGCGGGGGAAACACATGGGCGGGAGCGCTACCCGTCCACGCTTGACCTGACGATCAATGCGCCCAACCGCATTTTCATTCGTGGCCGGGGACTGGACGCGGAACTGGGCGGCAGCCTGCGGCTGACAGGCACCACTGCCGATGTCATCCCCATCGGTCAATTCAACCTGATCCGCGGACGACTGGACCTGCTGGGCAACCGTTTCGCGCTGAACGAAGGCTTTGCCAGCCTACAGGGGGATTTCATGCCCTTCATCCGGCTGATCGCCTCGACCGAGCGTGAAGGGGTCAGCGCGCGCGTGGTGTTGCAGGGCCGCGCGGGGGAACCGGAACTGGCTTTCGAATCCAGCCCCGAATTGCCGCAAGAGGAAATCGTCTCGCTTCTGCTCTTCGGGCGCGGGTTCGAAACGCTCAGCCTGTTTCAGGCGGCGCAGCTTGCGTCCTCGTTGGCCACGCTGTCGGGTCAGTCCGAGGGGATACTGGAAAAGCTGCGCCGCAATGTCGGGCTGGACGATCTGGACGTGCGCACGGATGAAGAGGGGGAAACCTCTATCCGGTTGGGGCGCTACCTGACCGAAAATGTCTATACCGACCTGGAGGTGAACCCCCAGGGCGACAGCGAAGTGTCGATCAATATCGACCTGTCGCCATCACTGACCGCGCGGGGGCGGGTGAATAATGACGGGCAGTCCAGCGTCGGGGTGTTCTTTGAGCGCGACTACTGAGGGGAGGGGGCATGACGGTTGACCTGTCATCGCTGCATGGCAAATCGGTTCTGATAACCGGGGCCAGCCGGGGGATCGGGGCCGAGGCGGTGCGCGTCTTTGCCGCCGCGGGCGCGCGTGTCGGCATGATCGCGCGCGATAGCGCGGCGCTGTCCGGCCTTGCCACGCAAACCGGCGCAATGCCCATCCCCTGCGACATGGCCGATTTCGGCGCGGTCGCGCAAGCGGTCGCGACAATGCAGGACCGCTTCGGCGGTCTGGACGTGTTGGTGAACAACGCCGGCGTGATCGACCCGATCGCGCCGCTGGCGCAGGCAGACCCGGACGAATTCGGGCGGCTGATGGACATCAACCTCAAGGGCGTGTTCCACGGGATGCGCGCGGCGCTGCCGGTTCTGCCACAAGGCGGCACGATCATCACCGTCGGCTCTGGCGCGGCGCATAACCCGCTGGAAGGCTGGGGCGCCTATTGCAGTTCCAAGGCCGGGGCTTGGATGCTGACCCGCGTTGCTGCGCTGGAAGCGCCGCATCTGCGCCTGTTCAGCCTGTCGCCCGGCACCGTCGCCACCGACATGCAGCGCAGCATCCGCGACAGCGGCATCAACCCGGTCAGCCAGTTGGATTGGTCGGCGCAT
>JAAAPG010000181.1 GCA_009908405.1 Alphaproteobacteria bacterium
GCGGCGGTTGTCGGCGCTTGACGCGGGGTTCGGCGCGGCCATGCGGCTGTCGCTGCTGAACCTGCCAGAGGCGTTTTACGAAATTGCCCCGCTGGTGATGATGCTGGCCGCGCTTTGGCTGGGGCTGGGCTGGTCGCGCAACTCCGAATTCGTCGTCATCCGGGCCGCCGGGCGGTCGGTTCCAGGGTTGTTGGCCGTTCCGGCGCTTGTTTTGCTGGTGGTCTCTGCCGGGTTCGTCGCGGTCATGAATCCTCTGGTGGCCAGTTCTGCCCGCCAATACCAGGCCAGCCTGTCGGCCTTGCAGGGCGGGCCGAGTTCGGTGGCCGCGGTGTCGGGCGATGACCTGTGGTTGCGCCAGGCCGACGTGCAGGGGCAGACCGTTATCCATGCCCCCCGCGCCGAAGAAACCGGCACGGTGCTGTTCGACGCCTCTTTCCTGATGTTTCATCCCGAACGCGGGCTGTCGGCGCGGCTGCGCGCCGCGCGGGCCGATCTGCGCCCCGGCGCGTGGCAGTTGCAGGGTGTCAAGCAATGGCGCCTGTCCGACCAGAACCCCGAAGCGCAGGCGACGACACTGCCGACCTTGGCCGTGCCGACCGACCTGACCCCGGAGAAGATCCGGGACAGTTTCGCGCAGGTCCGAACGATTCCCCTTTTGCAGTTGCCCGGCTTCATCGCCGCGCTGGAGCGCGCCGGGTTTTCGGCGCGCGAACACCGGATGCGGTTGCATATGGAACTGGCCTTGCCGCTGCTTTTGACAGGCATGATGTTGTTGGCCTTGGCGATCAGCATACATCATGCACGATCAGGCGGGGCAGGAATTCGGGCCTTGATCACGATTCTCTCTGGATTCACCCTGTTCTTTTTGCGTAACTTCGCGCAGGTCTTGGGGGAGACCGGGCAGATTCCCATCGTGCTTGCCGCATGGGGATTGCCTGTCGCGACGTTACTGCTGGCCATTGGTGTGATGCTGAACCTGGAGGAAAATTGATGGGCCGCAAGCCCCGGACGCCAAGCGGGCGCGGTTTTGGCCGTGCCGTGGCCTGTGCGTTGGGGCTTTTGACGCTGCCTCCGCTGGCCCCGGCGACAAGCCCGGCGGCATGGCTGGGCGTGACGCCTGCGCAGGCGCAAGAGGCGGGGTTCGCCACGCTGCTGGCCGACTCGCTTTATCTTGATGGCCCTGACCGGCTGATCGCGGAGGGCAATGTCGAAGCGTTTTTCGGGGACGCGCGGCTGACCGCGTCGCGGATCGTGTATGACCGCGCGACCGGGGCGATGCAGATCGCCGGGCCGCTGGTGCTGACCGAAGGCACGCGCGCCGTCCTGCTGGCTGACAGTGCCGAGCTGCGCGAGGGGCTGCGGCTTGGCCTGATCCGGTCGGCCCGCGTTGTGCTGGAGCAGCAATTGCAGATCGCCGCGGGCACGGTCGAACGCCGGTCCGAGCGGTATACCGAGATGAACAACGTTGTGGCCTCGGCTTGCGAGATCTGCCCCGAGCGCAATACCCCGCTGTGGGAAGTGCGTGCCGACCGCGTTGTGCATGACACCGAAGAACGCCAGCTATATTTCGAGGGCGCGCGTTTTCGCATGTTCGGCCTGCCGGTGGCCTATATTCCGCGCCTGCGCGTCCCGGACCCCAGCCTGGACCGCGCGACCGGTTTCCTCAGCCCGCGCTTATCGCTCGACAGCGATCATGGCGTGGGGGTCCGCGCGCCTTATTTCGTCGCGCTTTCGGAAGACAAGGATCTGACGCTCACGCCGTTTCTTGGCACCAAGGGCACCTATGCGTTGGAGGCGCGGTATCGCCAAGCCTTCAGCAACGGTGACCTGGAACTGGGCGGGCTGGTCGCGCACGATTCGATCCGCAATGGCGAATTGCGCGGAATGGTCTACGCCGAGGGCGATTTTGCCATACCGCGGGGATATCGACTCAGCTTCAACCTGATCCAGCCGTCCGACCGCACGCTTCTGGAAGATTACGACCGTGGCACGCCGCGCCTGACCAGCGACCTGACGCTGGAGCGCGTGCGCCGCGACGAACGTGTGCGCGTGCAGGCGCTGCAATTCCGCTCGCTGCGCCTGGGTGATGTGAACGCGAATCTGCCCAACAGCGTCGGGCAGGGGCTGTATGATCGCCGCTTCGACATGCCCGGCCTTGGCGGTACGGGGCGGCTTCGGCTGGAAGCAGAAGGATATTCCCGCCGCCAGCCGCTGCCTGCCGATCCCAAGCGCGTGGCGCGCTTCTCGGCGGATCTGGGCTGGCGGCGCGACGCGGTGCTGCCCGGCGGCGTGCTTGGGACGGTCGGGGCCAACCTGGGCTTTGACCATTTCCGCATCGGCGCCGCCAATAGCGGGTTCGCGCCCAGCGTCACGCGCTGGCGCCCGTCGTTGATGGCCGAATTGCGCTGGCCCCTGGTGCGCGCCACATCGGGCGGCGCAAGCCACGTGATCGAACCCATCGCGCAGGTCATCTGGAGCGATGACAAGACCCACGCCCTGCCCAATACGACCAGCCGCATGCCGGAACTGGATGAAGGCAACCTGTTCAGCTTCGACCGCTTTCCCGGCGGGGATGCGCGCGAGGCAGGACTGCGCGCGAATCTCGGGATAAGCTGGACGCGCTACGACCCCGACGGGTGGTCCAGCACCCTCACCCTCGGGCGGATCGTCCGAAACCGCGATCTTGGCCAGTTTTCACCCGGCTCGCCTTTGGCCGGGCGGCAGTCGGATTGGCTGCTCGCCGCCAGCGTGGACACCGCGGCGGGCCTGACCCTGTCCAGCCGCTCTCTGTTTTCGGATGATTTCGACCTGACCCGTAGCGCGATCGAGCTGGATTGGACCACGTCAGAATTCGGCATTTCGACAAGCTACATGCGGATAGAGGCCGATCCCTTCGAAAACCGGCCCGTCGCGGCATCGGAATGGACCTTCGATGGCAGCCGCGCCTTGACCGATTACTGGACGGCACGGGTCGGCTGGCGCTACGATGTCGCCTCGCAACGCGCGGCGCGTACCTCGATCGGGCTGGATTACGAAAACGAGTGTTTGCGCATGGCCATGCAGATCGAACGGCAATATTCCGCCACCACCAATTCCACGTCGACCCGGTTCGGCCTGAATGTCGATATCCTTGGCATCGGCGGGAACCCGTCGACATCACGAAGCAGGTGCTCTGATGGCTTGTAGTGATCGGGATGCGGGGGGCATGACATGGCCCGCCGGGTGGTGTATGCCCGAACCAGACAGACCAGTTTTCCCGGCGCGCCGCACGCGCATCCTGTAGCAGAACGGACAGAACACCATGCCGACGACCTCTTCTCTCTGCGCCCGCTTTCTTGGGATGGCCCTTGTCCTGTTGGCTGTGGTCCAGCTTGCCGCCGGTCCGGCGCTGGCGACAAACCCCTTTGAGCCAGCGCGCAAGGTCGGCGACCGCATCATCACCGAATATGATGTCAGCCAGCGGATCACCTTTCTGGAGTTGCTGAACGCGGGTGCGACCGACATGCGCGAAGAGGCGTTGGCGCGCCTGACCGAAGAAGCCGTTCAGCGCACTCATGCACAACGCCTGGGCATTCGCATCACCCCCGAGGAACTGGCCGACGGCATGGCCGAATTCGCCAGTCGCGCCGATCTGGAAACCGATGCCTTCGTGGCCGAACTGGCGGCGGGTGGAGTCGATCGCGACACGTTCGTCCGGTTTGTCGAATCCGGGTTGCTTTGGCGCAAGGTGGTCGGGCAGGAATTCGGCGCGTCCATTGCCGTCACCAAGACCGATATCGCGCGCGCGCGCGATGTGGCCGCGATCCGTGGCACCAAGCGGGTGCTGATTTCGGAAATTTTCCTGCCCGCCGATCCAGAATACGCCGAACCCGTGGCGCAGATCATCGGCCTGATCGAAAACGCCAGCAGCATGGAAGAATTTTCCGCCCTTGCCCGAGAATACTCATTGGCTGGGACTCGCGACCGTGGCGGGCGATTGGACTGGGTGCCGCTGGAACAACTGCCCGGCCAGATCCGGGGGCCGATCTCGAATGCCCGTCCAGGACAGATCGTCGGCCCCATTGAACTGAGCGGGGCGCTTGCCTTTTTCCAGCTTCGGTCCGAACAGAGCACGCGCGACATTCCTGCCAGCCAGGTCAAGCTGAGCTACAAGCGCCTGTTGTTGCCCGGTGCGCGCAGCGAAGCGACGCTGGCAACCCTGGCCGATATCCGCGCCCGTGTTCAACATTGCGACGGTTTGGACCCTTACGCGGCTGGGCTGCCCGATTCTTACGTGACCGATAACGAAGCGCTGATGCAGTCCATCCCGCAAAGCGATGCGGTGGAACTGGCGCGCCTCGACCGGTTCGAGATTTCGGCGAACACCGTCGAAGGCGGCAATCTGGTCGTCTTGATGCTGTGTTCGCGCGAGCTGGAACTGGAAGACCGGCCCAGCGACGGACAGATCGAAAACGGTTTGTTCAATGCCCGACTGGGGGGGCGTGCGCAGCTTCGGCTGGATGAACTGATCGCGGATACCGAGACGATCACCTATTAGGGCGCTGCGCAGGCGCGACGGGGCGACCTTCGGCCCCTATGCCCGCGCACACGCTTTATCTATCATCGCGCGCAGCTAGTCTGCTTTGTCCTGCAACTCTCCGCCCACCAAGGCTTGCGCGAAATCTTCCGGGTCGAAGGCTTGCAGATCGTCGATCTGCTCGCCCACGCCGATGGCGTGAATGGGCAGGCCGAAACGGTCGGCCAAGGACACCAGCACCCCGCCGCGCGCCGTGCCGTCCAGCTTGGTCATCACCAGCCCCGACACATCGGCCAGCTTGCGGAAAATCTCGACCTGGTTCAGCGCGTTCTGCCCCGTGGTCGCATCCAGCACCAGCAGCGTGTTATGCGGCGCGTCAGGGTCCAGCTTGCGCAATACGCGCAGGATTTTCGCCAACTCTTCCATCAGGTCCGCGCGGTTTTGCAGCCGCCCGGCGGTGTCGATCATCAGCAAATCCATGCCGTCGGCCCGCGCGCGCAGCAGCGCGTCATGCGACAGGCTGGCCGGGTCCGACCCTTCGGGCGCCGTCAACACCGGGACGCCTGCGCGCTGCCCCCAGACCTGAAGCTGTTCCACGGCGGCGGCGCGGAACGTGTCGCCCGCCGCGATCATCACCGATTTGCCCGCCGCGCGGAACTGGCTGGCCAGCTTGCCGATGGTCGTGGTTTTGCCCGCGCCGTTCACACCCACCACCAGCACCACTTGCGGGCGCGCGGCATAGAGTGGCAAGGGCTTGGCGACCGGGTCCATGATGCGGGCGATTTCCTCGGCCAATGCGGCCTTGATCTCTGGCACCGAGAGTTTGCGCCCGAACCGCCCTTCGGCCAGGTTGGCGGTCACGCGGCCTGCCGTGTCCACCCCCATGTCGGCTGTGATGAGCAGGTCTTCCAACTGCTCCAGCATGTCATCATCCAGCACCCGGCGCGGGGCGCTGCCCATGACCCGGCCAATCAGGCCCGGCTCCGGCGTGGGGGCCTCCGCCTCTGCACCGTCTTCGACAAGCGCGTCCAGCCCTTCCTCCAATTTCGAGGAAGACTTGAACATCCGCTCTTTCAGCTTCTTGAAAAACGACATGCGATCCGCCTTGCTTGGGTTCTGCCATCGCTACCGCAAACTGCCCCCGGTGAAAAGTCGCCCGATGCGTCTTGACGTTTTCACGACAATCGCGAACACAGCGTCATGGACCACCCTTCCGGAACGGCATATCCCGAGCCCGCGCGATTGTTGGACGCGGCGCGCGCGCTGCCCCCGGCGCGTGTCAGCAGCTTTGTTCTGGACGGGCAAGTGTTCTGGGTCAAACGGCCTGAAACCCTGCCGCCCCGGATGCGCTTTCAGAAGGGCGACAGCGCGGCCAGCTTCGGGCGGGAATTGGCCTTGTTGCGCGGGTTTTCTCAGCGCGGTGCCCCGGTGCCCCCGGTTCTTGTCGATGACACGGGGCTGGTGGTGATGCCGGATATGGGAGAGCCGCTTGCGGGCCTTGTCCTCCGGGTCGAACCTGCGCAGGCCGCCACGGTGCTGGCGCAAGCCGCACATGGCCTGGCGACGATGCATCGCACCGGGTTGGTGCATGGCCGTCCCAGCTTGCGCGACCTGTGCTGGAACGGCGCGCAGGTCACGTTTCTGGACCTGGAAGCCGGCGCGAGGATAGATGCGGGGGAATGGCGGCAGGCGCGCGATCTGGTGCTGCTGTTGCATTCGGTCATGCGGATTGCGCCGGATAAAACACCCTTGGTGCAGGCGACGCTGGACGGTTACCGCCAGCACGGCGCCGCGTCGGTGATTGGCAAAGCGCGCCGGTTTGCGCGCGTCCTGGCCCCGGTTCTGGTGCCCTTCGCGCGTTTTGCGCCACCGCCCAAGGGCAAACTGGGCGAGGTGGCGGCGCTGTTGCATCTGGTCCTGTTCCTGCGCTGAGGCAAAGCTACATGTGGGCGATATGCCTCGCGCGTGTTATAAACCCCGAAACAACTCAGGTGTTGCCATGAAGCACCCGGTCCTTCCTTTTGCCTTGGCCAGTTTGCCCCCCGTTGCCTTGTTGGTCATGGGGGTGTTTTACGGGGGGGGCTGGCTCTGGGCGGCGGCGCTATACACCT
>JAAAPG010000246.1 GCA_009908405.1 Alphaproteobacteria bacterium
CCGACGCGCTGCTGCAAGCAAGGACACCGCAGATGACCGATATTCGCCTTGGCAATGGCTATGACGTACACCGCTTCGGCCCCGGCGATGGCTGCTGGCTGTGCGGCGTAAAGGTGCCGCATGACCGCGCCTTGCAAGGCCATTCCGACGCCGATGTGGGGATGCACGCGCTGACGGATGCGATTTACGGCGCGCTGGCCGAAGGGGATATAGGGCGTCACTTCCCCCCGAGCGATCCGCAATGGAAAGGGGCGGCCAGCCATATATTCCTGCGCCATGCGATGGAACTGGCACGGTCGCGCGGGTTTGCGCTTGCCAATTGCGATGTGACGCTGGTCTGCGAATATCCAAAGGTCGGTCCTCATGCGGGGGCGATGCAGGCCGAACTCGCACGGATCATGGGGGTCGAGGCCGGGCGCGTCAGCGTCAAGGCCACCACCTCGGAACGGCTGGGGTTCACAGGACGCGAAGAAGGCATTGCCGCGCTGGCCACGGCGTGCTTGGTTGGCGGCACGCACCCGCTATGAAGATTTCCGGCAAGATGAAAAGGCGCTCCGCATGACCCTGACCCGCATGATCGCAACCTTCGGCGGCGTGGGTTATCTGCGCCCCGGCCCCGGCACATGGGGGTCACTGGCGGCGCTGCCTGCCGCATGGGGCTTGCATGTGCTGGGTGGGTTCTGGTTGCTGTTGGTGGCGACTCTCGTGGCCTTTGCCCTTGGCTGGTGGGCGACCATAGCCGAGACGCGCGAGACGCCTGACGCCGACCCGTCGGAGATTGTCATCGACGAAGTGGTGGGCATGTGGATCGCGCTGTGGCCGGTGTCCTTGGGCGCGATGATGCAAGGCGTGGCCGTGACCGCGCTTTGGCCCGGCTGGATCGCGGCGTTCCTGGCGTTCCGCGCGTTCGACATCTGGAAGCCCGGCCCGGTGGGGCTGGCCGACCGGATGCACACGCCGCTGGGCGTGATGCTGGACGATGTGATCGCGGGTGCGCTGGCGACGCTGGTCGTGGCGGTGGCCGCCGTGGTCAGCCACGGGATGATGGGCGCATGAGCGCGGGCGCGGTGCTGGACGCCGCCCGCGCGCAGGGCGTGATGCTGGCGGCGGCGGAAAGCTGCACGGGCGGCATGATCATGGCGGCCCTGACGGCGGTGCCGGGGTCGTCCAGCGTGGTGGACCGCGGCTTCGTGACCTATTCCAACGCGGCCAAGTGCCAGATGCTGGGTGTGTCCCCCGCCACGCTCGACGCACATGGCGCGGTGTCGGAACCGATCGCACACGAAATGGCGGCGGGCGCCTTGGCGCGGTCTGAGGCTGGGATCGCGGTCGCGGTCACGGGCATCGCCGGTCCCGGCGGGTCAGAGCACAAGCCGGAAGGGCGGGTCTGCTTCGGGTTGGCCGATGAGCATGGCGTGGTCACGGAAACGGTCGAGTTCGGCGCCATCGGGCGCGACGCGGTGCGCGCGGCAACGGTCGAGCACGCGCTGGCGATGGTGCTGGCGCGGCTGCGGGCCTAGCCGTAAAGCGCCTTGGCACGCGCCTCGAACGCGCCGACCACGCGGCGCATGGCCTGGTCGAACACCACCCCGATAATGCGTTGCAGCATGGGCGATTTGAATTCGAAATCGACGTGGAAATCCACCATGCAGCCGCCGCTTTCGGCGTCCTTGACCGTCCAGCGCGAGTCCATGTACTTGAACGGCCCGTCCAGGTAGGCCGTGTCGATCACGCCATCCTCGGGGAACAGCCGCACCCGGCTGCCGAAGCGTTCGCGGAACACCTTGAAGGAAATCACCAGATCGGCCAGCATTTCCTCGCCGCCCTCTATGGGTTCGCGCGACCGGATGCGCGCGGCGGCGGTCCAGGGCAGAAACTCCGGGTAGCGCGCGACATCCGCGACCAGATCGTAAATCTGCTGCGCGGTGTAAGGCATGTGGCGGTGTTCGGTATGGGTGGGCATTGCGCATCCGGGCTTTTGTCTGGGCCGGACATGTCCTAGACTTGGCGCGAAAAATCAAGGGGCCGTGATGTCGCAAAAACCCTATCAGATCGACCAGATGATCAGCGCCAAGCAGATCGCCGCGCGGGTCGAGGAACTGGCGGACGAGATCAGCCGTGAATTTGCCGCCACCGAAAAGCTGGTCGTCGTGGGGCTGCTGCGCGGGTCGTTCATCTTCATCGCCGACCTGGTGCGCGAGATTGACCTGCCCGTCGAGGTCGATTTCCTGGAGGCGTCGAGCTACGGCAACAGCACGCAATCCTCGCGCGAGGTGCGGGTGCTGAAAGACCTGTCGAGCAAGATCGCGGGGCGCGACGTGCTGGTGGTGGAGGACATCGTCGATACCGGCTTTACCCTGCACCACGTCTTGCAAATGCTGCTGGCGCGCAATCCCGCCCGGCTGGAGGTCTGCGCGCTGCTCGACAAGCCGTCGCGGCGCGAGGTGGATATCCGCGCGCGCTGGACCGGGTTTGAAATACCGGATGAATTCGTCGTCGGCTATGGCATTGATTACGCCCAAAGAAACCGGAACCTGCCCTATATCGGCAAGGTCCGCTTCCCGGAGTAAGCCGTTCACGCGGGCGTGTGTTTGAATCGTCACGAATGCAGGCTAAGCTGTTTGCCACACGCCAAGTTTACGAGGAGTTTCTACATGGCAATTTCCAGAATCATCGGGTCTGCGGCGCTTGTGGTGGCCCTGGCCGCCCCGGCACTGGCGCAAGACAACCCCGCCGTGGGCGCGCGCCAGGGGCAGTTCAAGCTGTACGGCCACAACCTGGCCGTGTTGGGCGGCATGGCCCAAGGCCGGATGGAGTATGACGCCGCAATGGCGCAGACCGCCGCGGATAACCTGTTCCACATCACCCGGCATGACCAGTCGCGGCTGTGGCCCGAAGGGACCGATTCGTCCACGATCATGGAGACCCGCGCCAAGGCGGAAATCTGGGAAAACCTGGACGATTTCACCGCCAAATTCGTGGCTTTGCAGGAAGCTTCCGCCGGTTTGCAGGATGTCGCCGGCAACGGTCTGGACGCCTTGCGCCCGGCCGTGGGCGCCGTGGGCCAAGCCTGCGGGGCCTGCCACGAAGATTACCGCGAGGAAAGCTGATCGCGGTTTTCACCGCACTCCCAAAAGGCCGCCCGACGCCAAGGGCGGCCTGTTTCCCAGGCAGCACAAGGCACCGACATGAAACGCGCGGCATATCTGGTTCTGGCCCTTGGGCTTCTTGGTGGCGCGGCCGCATGGTTTGTCACCCGGCCCGTGACCCTGCCCGCGACCGTGTCAGCGCGCCTGGGCGGCGATGCACAGGCCGGGGAGCGGATCTTTCTGGCGGGGGGCTGCGCGTCGTGCCACATGGGCACAGAGGACGGCGCCGACCACAAGGTGCTGCGCGGCGGGGCCGAGTTTCAAACGCAGTTCGGGACGTTCTACGCCCCCAATATCAGCCCTGACCCGGACCATGGCATCGGCGGCTGGACCCAGGCCGAATTCCTCAACGCGGTCATGCGCGGGGTGTCGCCCGCGGGGCAGCATTACTACCCGGCCTTTCCCTATGCATCCTACGCCAAGGCCGACCCGCAGGACATGGCCGACCTTTACGCCTACATGATGACCCTGCCCGCCGATGCCACACCATCACGCGCGCATGATCTGGGCTTTCCCTTCAATATCCGCCGCAGCGTGGGGGTATGGAAGGCCCTGTTCGTGGACCACGACTGGGTCGTGACGGGCGATCTGACCGCGCAGGAAACCGAAGGGCGTTACCTGGCCGAAGCCTTGGCGCATTGCGCCGAATGCCACACGCCGCGCAACGCGCTTGGCGGCATCGACACGGCGCGCTGGCTGCAAGGCGCACCCAATCCGTCGGGCAGCGGGCGCATCCCGCCCATTGCCGGAGAGGCGTTTTCCTGGTCGGCCTTCGACATCAGCGCCTATCTGGAAAGCGGCTTCACACCATCTTTCGACGTGGCAGGCGGGTCCATGGCCAAGGTCATCGCCAATCTGGGGCAGCTAGACAAACCCGAACTGGACGCCATTGCCGCCTATATTCTGCGCGCCGGACGCGAATGACACGCCTGCCACGCCGCGGCCCGGATCATGCCTTGCGGTGGCCCGGTTTCACCCGCATATTGACCGCAGCGCAAACAACTCGCCGGGCTGATGTCGGATAATTCGAAAAATGTAGCGCCGCTTTCCGCGCGGCTTAGCTTTGCCGAGAAATTTCGCCTGCAAACATGGCTGATGGGCATCATAGCTTTCGCGGTCGTGCTGTTCCTGCTGGTGCAGGCCAAGTTCATCCTGATCTCGCTGGCGATCGCGATCATCCTGTTCTCGCTGACCTCGGATGCAATCAATTCCATCCAGAGCATGAAAATCGGCAATTTGCGCGTGACCAACTGGGTCGCGTCGGTTTTGGCGGTGGTGCTGATCGCGTCGGGCTTGCTGTCGATGGTGGGTCTCGTCATCTCGCAGATCAACACGGTTCTGACGACGACACTGGACTATACCGAAGATGCGCAACGCGCCATCGCGCGCATGTTCGCCTGGATGGGCGAGGATGTCGAAGCCTCGGTCCTGGCGACCGTCCGCTCGATCCAGGTCTCCGGATACCTGCGCTCCGCCGCCGGGCAAGCGGGCTCGTTGTTGTCGCAGGTCGTGCTTATCATCCTGTTCGTGGGGTTCCTGTTCGCCGAACGGGTCTGGTTCGGAACCAAGCTGGAAAACCTCATGGGTGACGCGGCGCAGGCCAGCCGGGTCAGCCGCATCATCGGGTCCATCATCCGCCGGGTAAACCGATACCTGCTGGTCAAGACGCTGATTTCAGCGGTCACGGGCGGGCTGATCTTCGCGCTGCTCAGCTTTTTCAACCTACAATTCGCCGCCGCCATGGCGCTGTTGACCTTCGTTCTGAACTTCATTCCTTCGGTCGGGTCCATTATCGCCACGCTGATCGTGACGCTGGTGGCGTATATCCAGGTGGCCGAACCCTCGACCGCGATCCTGATCTTCGTCATCGCGGGGATGGTGCAATTCTTGCTGGGCAATGTCATCGACCCGATGCTGATGGGCAAGACGTTGCGCCTGTCGTCCTTCGGGATCATCATCTCGCTGGCCTTCTGGGGCGCCGTCTGGGGCGTTCCGGGCATGTTCCTGGCGGTGCCCTTCATGGTGGCGGTGATGATCGTTTGCTCGCATATCCCCGCCGCACGGCCCGTGGCGGTTCTGCTGTCGCGCGAAGGGCTGCCGGAAGAGGAATTCCCGCTCGCGCCCCCCGCCGCGCAGGACAGTGCCGAAGAACGCCAATACGCCAAGGCCATCGGCGCGGGATAGGGCTAGTCCGCCGCCCGACGCAGCGCATCTTGCAGCACGAAAACCCGGATCGCAGAGGCAAGCCCCACATCGCCGCGCGTGGCGTCTATGCGCGCGGCAAGCACGTTCAGCGCCACCCCGTCGCGCGCTGCAATTGCCCGAAACGCGCGCCAGAAATCCGCTTCCAGCGACACCGAGGTGCGATGCCCACGCAATGTCAGCGAATGCTTGACCGGGCGCGCGCTCATGTCTCGCGCTTATGCGCGTCCAGTTGCGCGCGGGCCTTGTCGGCTTGCGCCTGCTCTGCATCTCGCGCGGCCGCGCTGCGCCCATGGCGCGCGGCATTGGTGTCGCCCGCGCGGCGCTTGGCGTCGCGGGCGGCCTGTTTGCGGATGGTGCGCAGATTGACAATCTTGCTCATGCGCGCAGGTTAGCCGCGCCCTGCCCCATGGGCAACGTCGATTTGCACGCCGCGCGCCGCCGGATGATCCACGCCCCAGATTGCGGCGGCATCGCGCGCGACCAGTCGGCGCTCCGCCGCGTCCAGCTCTGCCAGCGCGCGCGCCCGGTCGCCGGTCCGCGCCAAGGCGCGCGCGAAAACCTGTCGCACCGAACCGGGCCGCCATGGCAGCGCCGCGCGCGCCAGCCACGCGCGCAATTCCGGCGGCAGGCGGTCATACTCCTGCATCGGGTCGCGGGTGCGGGTCTTTGCGCGCAGATGCGTGCGTCGGTTGCGCCCGCTCATGCCGCCACGGCCCGGCGCCACAACGGGAACGGGTCGGGCATGTCCGGCAAGCTGTCCGGGCCTTGCGCCTGATCTTGCGGCAGCAGGCAGGCATCCAGCTTGGCTTTCAGTGCCGCCCAATCCATCCCCGTGCCGATGAACACGATTTCCTGACGCCGGTCGCCCCAAGGCTCTGCCCAATGCGCGGCCATGTAATTGCGCGCGGCCTCGTGGTCGGGCCAGCGGTCGCGCGGGACGGCGGCCCACCACGTGCCCAAGGGTTTGACAGAGGACAGCGCCCCGGCAAGCGAGAATTCCGCCACCCAATCGGGCCGCGTGGCAATCCAGAAATGCCCCTTGGCGCGGATCACGCCGGGCAGCTCGCCATTCAGAACCGCCATGATCGCCTCTGGCACGAAGGGCCTGCGCGCGCGGTAGACATGGCTGGTGACACCGTATTCCTCTGTTTCGGGAACATGGTCGGCAAAGCCGTAAAGCTCTTTCGCCCACATCGGGTGCTCATGCGCTTGCTCGAAATCGAACAGCCCGGTGTTCAGGATGGCATCGGCGGCC
>JAAAPG010000290.1 GCA_009908405.1 Alphaproteobacteria bacterium
GTTCCTTCTGATCCCTGTTTCTACCGTGATCGGCGACAGGTTCGGCTACTACCTCATCCCGATCCAGGCGATGATCTTCGCGCGCATCCCTTTTTTGCAGTTCAGAACCAACGCAGCACTGCATGCCGCATTGCCTTATCTGGGCTTATTACTGGTCTTCACGGTCTGGACGCAACTGTCCTGGCATTTCCAGCAATGCTACATCCCCTATCAGACTTGGATTTTCGGCTTCCCCGGGGGCAACCTTGTCGGGGTGAGGTGAGCGGGATAGTCCTGCGTAAAGCGGCTATCATTAGCGACATGTCCAACCACAGGGCTCAAATTGAAGGGATGTAGGAAGCGTCAGGGCCTTGTGATACGATCCTGCCCCCTACCCGTTGCGTTCATGTGTCGTCCTGATGCACAGAACAGCGGCAAGATATGCTATCTCGGATAGATCGATTATTCATTCCAGTGTACGGGATTGATTGAACTCTTGGAAACGCGCGAATGCCAGAGCGGCACCAGGCTCTCACCGGCCGAGGCACGACTGTTGCTGCTGGCCGCGTGTCCCGCCTGGTCCGAGGCGCAACGGGCGCTTGCCGCCGACCTGGTGCCGCAGGTTGCACAATGGCCCGTCTTCATTGATACGGCGCGCCGCAAATTTGCGCTGCCGATGGCCTACCAGAACCTTGCCACGCTGGCCGACACGCCCCTTCCCGAAGAGGTCCTGGCCACGTTGCGCACCCTGTCGTTGCAGGCCACGGCCGAAGTGCTGCGCCAGCATGCGGCGTTTGACTGGTTTCATCGCAATTGCGTCCTGCCATCGGGTGTCTCGCATGCCTATTTCAAGGGGCCGGCCCTCGCGGCGCAGTTCTACCCGGATCCGATGCAGCGGTTCTTTCGCGATGTCGACATCCTGGTACCGGCGCGCGCGCGGATCGCCCTGGTGGATCGCATGCTGGAACTGGGCTGCAAGGTCCTCCATAACGGGGTGTCGGGCCGGGAGTTCCTGTCATTCAGGGATGCAACCGATCTGGGCGATTACCTGCGCGTGACCGACGTTCCGAATTTGCTGACGCCACAGGGCCTGTCGGTCGAGCTGCATGTGCAGGTGGACAATCACACATTGCTTTTCGATACCGCTGCGCTGTTGAACGGCGCGCGCGAGGTTGGTCTTCACCAGAACCGTATCAGGGTTCTGGCCGAGACCGACCACGTCGTCTATCTGTGCTACCATCACACGCGCCATCTGTGGAGCAAGCTGAACTGGGTGGCAGATCTTGCGGCGGTGGTCACGCATCCATCCACGGACCTGGCCGCCATTCAGGCACGGGCACGCGCTGCAAGGCTGGACAACACGGTTGCGGCGGCGCTGGAGCTGCATGAACTGGCCGCAACGGCGCGCCACTTTTCAACGACTGTCGAGAATACACCCGGGCGGGACCTGCTGCGCGCATGTGTCGATGGTCTGCACGGGGACCTCGCCCTCGAAGCCGAAATGCGGCAGTCCCAGCGCATGGGGACGATTGGCTTTGCCTGGCAAGAGCAGGCAGTGCCGATGTGGCGCAGGCCCTGGCTTGCGTTCTCGCGGCGCATGCGTCCGACATATGACGACACCGTCGAGATACGCGGCCCCCGGTCCATACGGTATCTGTGGGGCATCTCACGCAGAGTGCAGCGTTATGTGCACCGCCTCACGGCCGGTCGGTGAGGCAATGAGCGCGCGCGTCCTGATGTCACGAACGCGCCGGGAATGGCCCTCTGGACCGGCCCCATGACGGTCCTTGCGCTTGAGGATCGCGGCAGGTCCGTGTAGCTGGGCGCGTGGGGGCGCCCCGGCAACCGACCACGTAGTGTATTTCGCGCATGTACAGGCAGTTTCGCAATTTCCTGGTCTTGCCGCGCGCGCGCAAACGGCTGCTGGCCGAAGCGGTGGCGGCCTTGCTGTCGGCCTGGTGGCTGGTGCGGCGCAAACCCTTCCGGTCCTATGCCCGCATGCTGGGTCAGCCGCATCCGGGCGAATATGACGATGCCGCACATCATGACATGCCGCCGCAGCCCCTGGGGCAGATCCGCTGGGCATTGCAGCGCATCAACCGGCTGGCGGGGGGGCGGTTCACCTGCCTGATGCTGGGCATCGCCGCCAAGCGGATGCTGGACCGGCGCGGGCTGGCCAATACGCTGGTGCTGGGCGTGCGCCCGGACAAGGGCGACGGGGCCGACCCGTTCGGCGCGCATGCCTGGCTGCGGGCGGGGCGATATGTCGTGATCGGGCTGGAAGAGCGGGCCGGCCATATCCCGGTGGCCAGTTACCATACCGCTCCGGGGGAATAGAGCATTGCCTTGCCCCGCCGCGCTGCCTAAAAGCGGGTCAGTTTTTTCAGGCCTGCGCATTTCCCGGAGGGGTGTTTGAAGCTGTATCATCTGTACGGTCTGGCCGTCGCCTCGGATTTCGACTGCCCGGAACTGACCGAAATCACCCCCGAACAGGCCACCGCGCGCAATTACGCCACGGTGCAGCTGATCCGCGCGACCGCGCCCCTGAGCCTGCAAGAGGGGCGGCAATACGCGCCCTGGATGCGGGCCACGCGCGATGCCTGCCTGTACGAGTTTGGCGATATCGCGCGGATGCTGGTGGAACGCCCCGACCGGATCACGGTGGAAATGCGCCCCGGTGCCGTGGAAAGCGACATGCGCGCCTATCTGTTCGGCACGGGGTTCGGCACGCTGGTGCATATGCGCGGGCTGATCCCGCTGCATATCGCGGCCATCCAGACGCCCGAGGGGGTGGTCGCCTTTACCGGCCCGTCCGGGGCAGGCAAGTCAACGAAAGTGGCAGAGTTGCATTTCAAGCATGGCTGGCCGGTCATCTGCGACGATGTGGCGGTGCTGCACCCGTCGGACGCGGCGCCCCTGCTGCATGCGGGCGTCAACCGGATCAAGCTGTGGCAGGACGCGGTGCAACGCTTCGGGATCGACCCGGCCCGCCTGACCCGCGACATCATGCGCGAGGACAAGTATCACCTGCACGCGCCCGAGATGTTCGTGGATGGGCCTGTCGCGCTGGACCGGCTGGTCGAGATCGGCGGCGATACTGCGCCAGACGGGCAGGGCGCTGCGGCCTTCACCCTCTGCATGAACGCGATATATCGCCCGGAACTGGCGGCGCTGTTCAGTGATCGCGGCGGCATATTCGCCGCGGTCACCCGCGCGGCGCTGTTCATTGATACGGTGGGTGAGACATGTCTGACAGAATGAATGCAGGACGCCGAGCGCCCCGTCAGAAACCAACATCCTGCTTCGCGTCGATGAACCCGATCAAGCTTTGGAAGGACCCAATGAACTTCAGTGGAATATTGGAATCGAGCCGTCGAACCTGTTCCGCGATGCGTTAGCTCGCTCCGGGGCCGCCAAATGGATCTCCGTTAGCGAGAAATACCTCTTGGGGAGCATTAAACCCACCTGATAGCGTGCGCGCCACGTCCAGCGTTGCCAGCTTCGGGGTGTGCCATACGGCTTTCGGTGCTTTGGTCATCCAAACTGATCCTTATGATTTGCATTTTGTTAACATATTGACCCCCTGGCACTCAAGCGCGATCGGCCTGCTTGTGGCCCATGCATCACGGTTTTACGCCTTCCCCCCGGCCTGCAAGCCGGTTTTGGGGCCGCTGGTGCGCGTATATGGCGGGTGGCGTGGCAGGGATTGCACGCCTAGGTTGCGCGCGGGTCACTGGTGCTCTGCCAGCCCGGCCGCGATCAGGTCTTCCGCGAATCGCGCGGCCTCGGCCTGGCAGGTGGCTTCATCGACCTCGTAGCGCGCCATCAGCGCGGCGCAGATGGCGCGCAGGCTGCGGGGTTCCTCGATCAGATCCCATATATCGGCGCCGACGGTTCCGGTGGCGAAATACTGGCCGGCTGCCTCGTCAAAAAACACCAGGTCATCCTTGACCCGGCTGGCATAAGCATTTTTGCGAATAATCACGTCATCAGGCTGCAGGGCCATGGCAATCCTCTTGGTCGAACCAAGCCTTGTTTTAATGCAGTTTCCGCTGCGGGATCAATCGGTGTTCCGGATCACGGTTAGCCCGCCGCGCGTTTGGCCGGGGGCGGATGGTCGCGCGCGGCGCGGGTCTGCATGGCATGCACCCGCAGGGCCACGAGGACTCGCGCGAAGGCTGAAATCTGCGCGAACTTGTCCTTGGGCGGTTGCTGGCTGACCGTCCGTTTCAGGGCATCCATGTCCAGCCACGGGCAGGATGCATCGAACCGGCCCGCCCGCGCATCCGCGGCCAGCATCCGCCACCAGCCCAGCCGATTGTCGAGGCGCAGCTTTTCATTGGCCAGATCGTTCTTCTTGAGACCCCTGGGCAGCAGCGGCCTGAAGGCCTGCCGCGCCAGGTACCGCCCGCTGCCATCGCCAAAGCGGATGTCGGGCGGCAGCGACAGCAGAAACTCAAGCAGGGGCCGGTCGACCAGCGGGTAGCGGTATTCGAACCCGGCCGGGGCGGACCAGGCCGCCCATGTTTCCATTCGCTCGGCGATATGGCCCATCTGCAGCAATTGCCGCGTATAGGCATCGGCATCGGGGCGCAGGCGGATTCCGGGCGATGGCGCCGCGTGCCGATCGAGCGCTTTCATCTGCGCGGATGGAAAAGCGCCATCGCCGTAAAGATCATCGAAGGGCTGGAAATGACGGTACACCGGCCCCGGCAGCAGGGGCACGATGCCCGCGCGCCAGACCAGCCCCGCCATGCGGTGCGGCCGCCGCAGCCCGCCCCCGTAGCGCCGCGCCAGGCGCAGGACCTCGGCCATGCGGCCGTGGCGCAGCAGCCAGGCGGCATGGCCGATCCCGTGGCTGGAAAACACCTCGTCCCCGCCCCAGCCCGACAGCATGACCCCCAGCCCGTCGCCCTGCGCCTGCGCGATGACCGGCAATTCGTCCATCAGGTCCGCCGTGCCCTGCAATTCCATCGGTTGTGCGACCAGCGCCTCGAATGTCGCACCGCTGGCGGCGCCAAAGCGCGCGGGCACGCCCAGATCCGCGCATTGCGCCGCGATCACGCGGCGTTCATCGCCCACGCCCATGTCGGGGTAGTGCTCATCCACCGGGGGGCACCAGGCATAGGCGCCGGTCAGGTTCGCCCCGCGCGCCTGCAGCGCCTGTGACGCCATGATCGTGACCAGTGTCGAATCGATCCCGCCGCTGAAATGCGCGCCGACAGGGGCGTTGCGGGGCAGGCGCGCGCGGATGGCGGCCCCGGTCAGCGCGCGCATCTCCTCCTGCGCGGCAGCGGGCGTGATGTCCGTGCGCCGCGCGATTGTGTCAGGGTCCCACCAGCGCTGTCGCGTGACCTGCCCGGCCGAGATACGCAGCCACTGCCCCGGCCCCACGGCCTCGACCCCGTCCAGAAAGCTCTCCAGCCGGTGATCATGCGGGTTGCACAGGTAGCGCGCGATGCGCGCCTCGCTCAGTGGCCAGCGCAGGTCATCAAAGGCGGTCAGCCCGTGCAGCAGGGTCGCGAACAAAACCTCGTTGCCGCGCCGGGTCCAGAACAGCGGGCGCGCGCCGATATGGTCGCGCGCAAGGAAGATGTCGCGCGTCTCGGCATCATGGATGGCGATGCCGAAATCGCCATTGATCCGTTGCAGGCAGTCTGCCCCCCAGCGGATATAGGCGCGCAGGATCAGGCCGGCATCCGAGGTCACATCGGCGGGGCAGTCCAGCGCGCGCGCCAGATCCTCGCGATTATAGAGGCGGGCATCGGCAACAAGGGTCAGCGGCCCCTCGGTCACCGGCTGCGGGGCGGCCCCGTCCAGCCCGCTGTCATGGTGCCCGACCCCGACCGTTCCGCTGACCGAAACATCGCTGCGGGCCGCGCGCGCGGGGCGCAGGGCGTCGAAGGCATGCCGGAATCGCTGTTCGTCCACGGGTCTGCCATCAAGGGCCACGCGGCCCAGTATCGCTGTCATCTCGCGCCCCCCGCTGCGGGCCATCCGGCGCTGATCGGTATATCCGATTGCAAGACAGAATCAACGATCGGCCTTCTGCGCCGCTCTTGCATGTGAAGCGTGAAAATATATTGATTGAGGCCGCAAGGCGATTTTCGATCCCGCATTCTGACAGAGATACCTTCAGGACCCCAGAGATGCCCCAGCTTCAGAAGATGCATGCACAACTGCCTGCTTCGGGGGGTCAGCTTGACGACATATGACCATCCAGTGATCCGCATGGCCGTGCGGCGAAGAAAATGACGGTTCGCAGCCATATCAGGGATCGTCTTGTCCTGTGGGGCAAGCTGGTCCGGCTGTTGCGCTTCAGCAGTCGCAATCTCAGCCTTGCCGTGGCCGGGCTATCCGTGCTCGAGGCCATCTCGGGCATCGGCGTTCTTTATCTGATCAAGCGGTTGGTGGACAATATCTCCGTGCAACTGGCCGATGCCGGCAGCCTGGCCGACAGTGGCCGGGTCTTCCTGTATCTGGGTCTGATCGGCGTGATGATGGTGCTGACCGTGGGGTTGCAGCGGCTGGCCGAGTATGCGCGCCAACGTCAGGGTATGGAGGTTGCAGATCATGTCGACCGTCTTGTCCATGACCGCGCCATTGCAGTCGACCT
>JAAAPG010000193.1 GCA_009908405.1 Alphaproteobacteria bacterium
GTATCACGCTGGAACGCGCCCCCCGTTTTTTTCGTGTCATACCATTGATCGGACCATTCGCCGTCGATCAGAACGCCCATGTCTTGCTCCTTTTCATGTTGCCACTCACCTAAGGCCCCGCATTGCGCGGGCCAACCTGCACGAATGCGCAGGGGGTGTGCGGGGCATCACGCGAGCGTGACAGGACTTTTCCCGCGCGGTGTTATCTGGTGGCCCGAAACGATCCAAACAGGAGGAAACGCCATGACCACCCTGACCCGCCGCAGCCTTATGGCCGCAGGCGCCGCCTTGCCATTGGCCGGATTGGCCGTGCCGCGCGCCGCGCGCGCCGATGCCCCGATGATGGGCGCAAGTTTCGCCCGCCACCGCCGTTTCATGATCGGCGGGTTCGAGGTGACGACCATTCTGGCCGGCACCACCCCGCGCGAAAACCCGCAAGGGATTTTCGGGATGAACGCCTCGGCAGAGGAATTCGCCGAGGTCAGCCGCGCGAATTTCCTGTCCACGGATGTGTCGCAATTCTTCTTCACGCCGACAGTGGTCAATACCGGGTCGGACCTGGTGCTGTTCGACACCGGCCTGAACGGCCCTGCCATGACCGAAGCCCTGGCCAGCGCGGGCTACACGCCCGACCAGATCGACATCGTGGTCCTGACGCATATGCATGGCGACCATATCGGCGGCATGATGACCGACGGCGCGGCGACCTTCCCCAATGCGCGCTATGTCACCGGCCAAGCCGAATTCGACCATTGGGCGGCGGCGGGCAACGAAGGCTTTGACGCCAATGTCCGCCCCATGGCAGAGATGATGAGCTTCATCGGAGATGGCGGCGACGTGGTGTCGGGCATTACCGGCATGGCCGCGCCGGGCCATACGCCGGGGCACATGGTCTACCGGCTGGACAGCAACGGCGCGGGTCTGGTGATCTTTGCCGATCTGGCCAACCACCCTGTCTGGTCGCTGGCCCGTCCCGATTGGGAAGTGCGCTTCGACGCGGACAAGGCGCAAGCCGCCGACAGCCGCCGCCGCGTGCTGGGCATGATCGCGGCTGACCGGATACCGGCGATTGGCTACCACATGCCCTTCCCGGCTGTGGGCTATGTCGATACCGCCAGCAACGGCGCCGAGTTCCGCTGGGTGCCGGAAGCCGGGCAATTGATGGGCTAACCGGCAAGGGGCCGCGCGATGCGGCCCCGCTTTATTGCAAATCGCCAAAGGCGCGCTGTAGCCGTGCCACGGCGTCCTCGATCACCGAACGGGGCGCGCCAAGGTTGAAGCGCAGGTAATTCGCGCCGCCGGTGCCGAAGGTTGGCCCGTGATTGGCGACGATCTGCGCGCCATCCTGCACCCGCGCCGTGAATTCGGCCATGTCCATGCCGGTGCCGGAAAAATCCACCCAGGCCAGGTAGGTCGATTGCAGCGGCATGGACCGCAGGCCGGGAATGGCGTTCACGCCCGTATCGAACAGGCGGCGGTTGTCATCCAGGTAGGCGACAAGCGCATCGACCCAATCCGCCCCTTGCGGCGAATAGGCCGCGGTCACGGCGTGAAAGCCGAAGCTGTTGCCGGAAATCCCCAGCGCGCCCAGCGTGGCCTTGAACTGCGCGCGCAACCGGTCGTCGGGGATGATGACCTGCCCGCAATGCGTGCCCGCGATGTTGAAAGTCTTGGACGGTGCGGTCAGCATGACAACGCGGTCCATGTGGTCGGGCGCGGCCAAGGGCATGACGGTGTGGTGCTGGCCGGGCATGACCAGATCATGGTGAATCTCGTCCGAGACCAGTAACAGGTCATGCCGCGCGCAGAATTCGGCCACCGCGCGCAACTCCTCCGCCGTCCAGACCCGCCCGCCGGGGTTGTGGGGCGAGCACAGGATCACCATGCGGGTGCTGTCATCGACCAGCGCCTCGGCGGCGCTCAGGTCCATCTTGTACAGGCCGTCGCTGTCCACCAGTGGAGATTCGACCACCTTGCGCCCTGCGGAATGGATAACCCGCGCAAACGCATGGTAAACGGGGGTGAACAGCATCACCCCGTCGCCCGGCGCGGTCCATGTCTGCAAGCATAGCCCCACGGCGTTGACCAAGCCGTGCGTGGTCGAGATATGCGCGGGGTCCAGCTGCCAGCCATGGCGGTGTTCCATCCACCAGCAGATGGCCGCCCGGTAAGCATTGTCGTCCCCGTAATAGCCGTAAACGCCGTGGTCCAGCATGGCTTGCAGCGCGTCCTGCACCACCTGCGGGGGCCGGAAGTCCATGTCGGCCACCCACATCGCCAGCCCGTCCTCCGGCGATACGCCGTAAAGCGGTTCCATCATGTCCCACTTGGAACAATGCGTGCCGCGCCGGTCGATGATCTCGTCGAAAGTCATGGGCTACCCTCCGTTTTCGGCACTGTCCGTGTCGGGCCCGAAAGGGTCAAGCGCGAAAAGCTCTGACACCGGGCAGTCCAGCGCCTGCGCCAATTTCAACGCCAGGATGGTCGAGGGGATGAAAACCCGGTTTTCCACCGTGTTGATCGTCTTGCGACTGACGCCCACGGCTTCGGCCAGGTCGGCCTGCGTTAGGCCGCGCTGCGCGCGCACCGCTTTCAGACGGTTGTAAAGCGCGGCGTCATCCATCGGCGTCGCGTTGCATAAAGCTGCGACAATCAAACGTCATCGTCGCGCTCCAAGAGAAAAGTCTTGGTGATATGGGCAAGAACGCAGCTACCCGCTGTTAGAAACCCAACCTCTGCCCCGCCAAGCGGAAAGATGCCAAGCTGCGCCAGCAAACCCAGCCACAGCGCTGTTTGCAGTGCAGCATTCATCGCTGTTGCGTCAGCCTTGGCCTTGATCGCCTGAGCGCGCTCATCATGCAATTGTTTGTGCCAAATGGCCAAACCTTCGCGCCTCATGGTGCGCCACATTACTGGCAAGGCAATGGCGCAGCCAAGAATGCTGGTCAGGAACAGGAGAGGGCCCAATGTCCAGTCGCCGCCGAGCGAAACCTCCCATGTCAGCCAAGACACGACCCACGCGATGGCAATCGCCCAGATGGAGAGGACAAAGGCCAGCCTCTCACGCGGTTCACGATCCTCAAGCATCTGTAACGCGTCGGGTTTCATCTGTGGCGGTTTACGAAATATCGTGAAATGGAACAGGACCGTCGCGCCAAACCCACCCGAAAACATCCCTATCAAGGGTGCCGGGTTTTCGTCGGCAGGGACCCAGACAATCAATGCTATCGTCGCCACCAGGCTGATGCCCATCAGGGCAAGGTTTGCTGTGCGGTACAGACGCCAGTTCTTATTGTTAAGCACGCGAAGCTCCGGCTATTCGGCGCGACCGCGCAGGACGGACAGGATGAAATGCAGCGACGGTGCAATGCCCAGAACCGGGCCGATCCAGTAGAACGCGGCCTGCGCGTCCAACCGGTCGGACAGCACAAGGCCCAGTAGCAGCAGGAAGGCCGCGAGCGTCGCCCAATAGCCGAAAACCAGGCTGGCGCGGTGGGCCGTTTGGTTCATCTCGTCCCACGCGCGGTCGGCTTGGTCGGGGAAAGCCAGGTGCACCACGAAGGACAGCACCGACAACGCGATCATCGTGCCGCCGATGATCCACGCCCATGCCAGGCCTGACGGGCCGACCCCGGCGAACATGGCAGCTATAGAGGCCACGACAAGTGCCACCGCGCTTGCCATGGTCAGCAATCGAACAAGGGCGACGGGGTTTTTGGTCATCACAACGGCTCTCACAAGTAACCTTTGGGTTACAATAATCGATTCGGCTAGTAACTTCAAGGTTACATGCATCCAAACGCTTGCCCAGACAGCCGCCGCGCGATAAATGCCTGTGCATGAGTATTCGACCCATCCTGATCCATCCCGACCCGCGGCTGAAAAAACAGTGTACGCCGGTGCCCGAGGTGACAGCCGACATCGGCAAACTGGCCGAGGACATGCTGGAAACCATGTATGACGCGCCGGGCGTGGGCTTGGCCGCGCCGCAGGTGGGCGTCAACAAGCGCCTGTTCGTCATGGATTGCGTCAAGGAGGATGGCGCCGAGCAGCGCCCGATGGTGCTGATAAACCCCGAGATCATCACCGCATCGGAAGAGACGAACACCTACGAGGAAGGCTGCCTGTCCATCCCCGAGCAATTCGGCGACGTGACGCGCCCCAAGCTGGTGACGATGCGCTGGATGGGGCTGGATGGCAAAACCCACGAGGATGAATTCGACGAATTGTGGGCCACCTGCGCGCAGCACGAGCTGGACCACCTGAACGGCAAGCTGTTCATCGACCATCTGGGCAGCATCAAGCGGCAGATGATCACCCGCAAGATGGTCAAGCTGAAGCGCGAGCGGGCGCGCGCGTGACGGTGCGGCGCTGCCTGCCATGGCCCGACCCGGTGCTGCGGCGCAAGGCGGCCCCGGTCGCGGCGGTCACCGATGAGATCCGCGCGATCTGGGGTGACATGATCGACACGATGGAAGCGATGCCCGGCGTGGGCCTGGCCGCGCCGCAAATCGGGGTGGGGCTGCGTTTGGCGGTGGTCGACGCGTCCGAGGCGCGCGGGCAGGCCATCCGCATGGCCAACCCCGAAATTCTGCACGCCAGCGCGGTGATGCGCCCGCATGACGAGGCCAGCCCCAACCTGCCCGGCGTTCATGCGCGCACAGAGCGCCCGCGCGCGGTGACGGTGCGGTACCTGAACGCCGACGGCGCGCTGGAAGAGCGCGAGATGGTCGGGCTGTGGGCGACCAGCGTGCAGCACCAGATCGACCATCTGGACGGGCGCATGTTCTTTGACCGGCTCAGCCGGGTGAAACGCGACATGTTGCTGCGGCGCGCGGGGAAACAGCGTTAAGCTGCCGTGGTGCCAGCGAGGGGCCAGCCCCTCGCGCTCCCCGGAGTATTTTGGGCAAGATGAAGGGGAAAGCGATGCGGGTAATCTTCATGGGAACGCCGGAATTTTCCGTCGCGGCGCTGGAGGCGGTCCATGCCGCGCATGAGGTGGTCTGTGTCTATACGCAACCGCCCCGCCCCGCGGGCCGCGGCAAGAAAGACCGCCCCAGCCCGGTGCAGGCGCGCGCCGAAGCGCTTGGCCTACCCGTGCGCCACCCGGCCAACCTGAAGGGCGCGGACGCGCAGGCGGCGCTCGCCGCGCTTGGGGCCGATGTGGCGGTGGTCGTGGCCTATGGCCTGATCCTGCCGCAAGCCGTGCTGGACACGCCGCGCCATGGTTGCCTGAACATTCATGCCAGCCTGCTGCCGCGCTGGCGCGGTGCCGCGCCCATCCAGCGAGCGATCATGGCGGGCGATGCCGAGACCGGCGTGTGCATCATGCAGATGGAAGCGGGGCTGGATACCGGGCCGGTGCTGCTGCGCGACGCAACCCCGATTACTGAGCGCGACACCACCGCCGTTCTGCATGACCGCCTGTCGGCCATCGGGGCGCGGTTGATTGCAGAGGCGCTGGCCCAGTTGGAGACCCTGACGCCCGAGGCACAGCCCGAGGACGACGTGACCTATGCCGCCAAGATCGACAAATCCGAGGCGCGCATTGACTGGGCGCAACCGGCCGAGGTCGTGGCGCGGCATGTCCGGGCGCTGTCGCCCTTTCCCGGCGCGTGGTGCGACAGCCCGGCGGGGCGGCTAAAGCTGCTGGATGCGCGCGCTGTGACTGGCAGCGGCGCACCGGGCGAAGTTCTGGACGGTCTGACCATTGCCTGCGGCACGGGCGCGGTGCAGGTTTTGGCCGTGCAGCGCGAGGGCAAGCGCGCCAGCAATGCCGACGCCTTCCTGAACGGGCATCGCTTTGCGCCGGGGACGGTGCTGGGTGGTTAATCCGTCCGGTCCGTGGCGAACAGGTAGACCGCGCAACCCGCCAGCATCAGCACCGCGAAAAAGCCGAACAGCAAGCTGTACGACCCGTCGCCCATCCGGTGCACATGCCCGCTGGCCATCTGCAACAACCCCACGCCGCCGATGGAAAACAGGTTGATGAGCGTCACGCCGCGCCCTGTCAGATGCGCGGGGACGAAACTGCGGCCATGCGCCATCAGCATGGGGAAGGACGCACCGAAAAACCCGACCGCCGCCAGAAGTGCCGCGCTGGCCCAAAGCCCCGGACCGGGGGCTACGGCCATAATGCCAAGCGCCGCGGCCCCCAGCAGGTTGCCCCCAAGGATGACCCATTTGCGGGTGCCGAGCCACCGGTCCAAGGGGCCATAGGCGAAATTGCCCGCGATCATCGCCAGCGCCATGACCAGCGTGACCTGCCCGACCGTACTGCCTGCCGCGCCGTAGATTTCCGTCAGATAAGGCCCGGCCCATAGCCCGCGCAAGCCCGCCGCAGCCGCGTAATTCACGACCAGCAGCGGCATCATCCACCACAGCGCGCGGATGCGCAGCACATCGCGCAGGCGGGCTTTGGTGCCTGACGGGGCCTCGGCACGGGGCGGATCGGGTATCACATGCCACAGCACCGCTGCCACCAAGGCCGTGATCCCCGCCATGGCCCAAAGCGCCGCGCGCCAGCCATAGGCCTCGGACGCCCAGGCCAGTGGCCATGCGCCAAGGATGTTGCCCAGC
>JAAAPG010000216.1 GCA_009908405.1 Alphaproteobacteria bacterium
GACCATGACAGAGATGCGCAAGATGGGCATCAACCTGCGGTCACCCGATCAGGCTGTCGGCACGCTTTCCGGCGGCGAGCGGCAGACCGTGGCCATCGCGCGCGCGGTCTATTTCGGGGCCAAGGTGCTGATCCTTGACGAGCCGACAAGCGCGCTGGGCGTTCGCCAGACCGCCAATGTGCTTTCGACCATCGACAAGGTGCGCAAGACCGGTATCGGGATCGTGTTCATTACCCATAACGTGCGCCATGCGCTGGCAGTGGGCGACAGGTTCACGGTGCTGAACCGGGGCAAGACGCTCGGCACCGCGCAACGCGGACAGATCACGCCCGAAGAGCTGCAGGATCTGATGGCGGGCGGACAGGAAATGGTCGCCCTCGAAGGGTCTTTGGGCGGGACAGTCTGACATGCGCGATCTGGGTTATTTCAACACCGACAGCGGGCCTGTCGATGAATTGGCGGCGCTGTGCGCGCAGAACCTCGACCAGGCAGAGGTGCCGTTGGCGGTCGATATCCAGCGGAATGTGCCAATCTATGACATGCGCCAGCTTGCGCCAGGGTTGTCCGATGCAGATGCCCGGCGCGTCCTGATGGCGGAATGGGCGCGCGTCCTGGGGCAGAGATCGGGCGTTCTGGTGCTGAAAGGCGCCTATGCCGACACGGCCCCGATCGACCGCGCAACCGAGGCCTATACCCGCATCATCGCACGCGAGAAGGCCGTGGACGGCAACAGCGGCGATCACTTCGCGACAGCGGGCGCGAATGACCGGGTCTGGAACAGCCTTCAGAAGCTCTGTCTGGAAGACCCCGAAGGCTTCGCGCTCTATTTCGGCAACCCGGTCATCGATGCCGTATGCGAGGCATGGCTTGGCCCCTTCTACCAGATGACGGCGCAGATCAATCTTGTCCGTCCGGGGGGAAAGGCGCAAAGCGCACATCGTGACTATCATCTGGGCTTTCAGCCTGCCGAAGTCGCAGCGCGATTTCCCGCCCATGTGCACATCCTGTCATCCGTGATGACCCTGCAAGGTGCGATCGCACATTGCGACATGCCGCTGGAAAGTGGTCCGACCCAGCTCTTGCCCTTCTCGCAGCAGGTGCCCGGCGGCTACATGGCCTATCGACGGCCAGAGATCGTTGCATTCTTCAGGGAACATGCCGTCCAACTGCCACTGCAGAAGGGCGATGCGTTGTTCTTCAATCCGGCGCTGTATCATGCCGCGGGCGAAAACGTGTCGCGCGATATCGCGCGTATGGCAAATCTTGTTCAGGTATCCTCGGCCTTTGGTCGCGCAATGGAAGCCGTGGATCGCCATGCCATGTGTCGCACGCTGTTTCCCGTGCTGCGAGAGCTCCGGGCGTCGGGACGGCTGGATGCCGCAGCAATAGCGGCCGCCATCTCTGCGGCCGCAGAGAGTTATTCCTTTCCCACAAACCTGGACAGTGATCCCCCGGCAGGTGGGCTTGCACCTGAAACACAAGCTGCGCTCATGGCGCGGGCGCTGGCGGAAGGCTGGGCAGACTCGGCCTTTGACACAGCCCTCGACGCTCATCATGCGCGCAGGCGCGCATGATGCCTGAGCTTCTGCGCCGCCCGCACGCCGAAACCGGCCATATCCATGCGATCACGCCCGAAAGCGCAGGCTGGTCCCATGTCGGCTTTGATCTGTGGCGCCTGGCACCGGGCGATCAGGCCAGCGGACAGCTTGCCGGGCGCGAGGCAATCTTCGTCATGGTCGAAGGGCGCGCAGAGCTTACCGCCGGCACAACGCAATTCGGCGAGCAAGGCGCGCGCTTGTCCGTGTTCGAGCGCACGCCCCCGCATTGTCTCTATGTCCCACCTGCAACGCCCTGGCAGGCCGTCGCCACCACAGCCTGCACCTTGGCCGTCTGTTCGGCCCCCAGTCCCGGCGGTCGCCCCATGCAGATGCTGGGCCCCGACGGGATCACACTCACGCCGCGCGGCAGCGGCACGAATACCCGCTATATCAACAACATCGCCATGGAAGACCGCGATGTCGCCGACAACTTGTTGGTGACAGAGGTATTCACCCCTGCCGGGCACTGGTCTTCTTATCCGCCGCATCGTCATGATGAAGATGATTACCCGAATATCACGTATCTGGAAGAAACCTATTATCACCGCCTGAACCCCGGCAACGCCTTCGGCATCCAGCGGGTCTTTACGGATGATCTGAGCCTTGACGAGACGATGGCCCCTGCAAATCACGATGTTGTTCTGGTTCCGCGCGGCCATCATCCTTGTGCCGCGCCTTTCGGGATCGAGATGTATTATCTCAATGTCATGGCGGGCCCGCGCCGGGCCTGGCGTTTCCGGACCCACCCTGCGTTTGAGCATATGACCAGTTAGCCCGGATCACGGCCGTTCACCACCAGGAATGGCAAACGCATCCGAAACGGTTAAGCGTCGGGCATTTCCGGCGGCATAAACGACGTGGTATCGCCTTTCGGGCGATCTTCGTCGGGTAACGCGCCGTTGATCTGGTAAATCGCCTGCTCAGCGACCGACGTCGCGTGATCGCCCATCCGCTCTATGTTCTTGGCGATGAAATGCAAATGCATACAGGTCGTGATGTTGCGCGGGTTTTCCATCATGTAGGTCAGTAACGACCGGAACAGGGCGTTATAGGCTTCGTCGACCTCCAGGTCGCGCAACCGGGCCTGTTCTGCCAGGCTGGCATCTTTCTTGATCGTCGCTTCCAGCCCGTCCGACAACATGGACACAACCATGCCGCCCATGCGCCGCAAGGCCCGCACCGAGTTCTCGATCGGTCCGGTCTCCAGCATGGCGGAATGACGTTTGGCGATGTTCTTGGCGTAGTCGCCGCACCGCTCCAGATGCGTGCTCATGGCCATGACGGACAAAACCAGGCGCAAGTCCCGCGCGGCGGGCGCGCGCACCGCCAGGATACGCGCGGTTTCTTCCTTGATGTCCATGTCCATCTGGTCGATGGCACGATCATTGCGAATGACCTGCGCGCTCTGCTCCAGATCGCGAGAGTCCAGCGCATGCAAGACCGTTGTGATCGCGTCTTCAACCAAGGACCCCATGCGCATCAGGCGCATCTGGACGCCTTCCAGGTCCTGATCGAAGGAAGAGACGATATGCTGCGACGCCATACCGGTGTCCCTTACCCGATCCGGCCGGTGATATAGCTTTCAGTCCGCGAATCGGTGGGGTTGGTAAAGATCGTGTTGGTATCGTCATATTCCACAAGATTGCCCAAGTGGAAGAACGCCGTTTTCTGGCTGATCCGCGCGGCCTGCTGCATGGAGTGCGTCACGATCACCACCGAGAATTGCTCTTTCAGGCTTTCGATCAGATCCTCGACCTGCGCGGTGGCAATCGGGTCCAGCGCCGAGCAGGGCTCATCCATCAACAGGACTTCCGGTTTGGTTGCGACAGCCCGCGCGATGCACAGACGCTGCTGCTGACCACCGGACAGGCCGGTGCCGGGCGTATCCAGGCGGTCCTTGACCTCGTCCCACAAGGCCGCACCGCGCAGCGCGGTTTCAACCACTTCGTCCAGCTCCGCCTTGTTGCGGACCATGCCGTGAATCCGGGGGCCGTAGGCCACATTGTCGTAGATCGACTTGGGAAACGGGTTCGGCTTTTGGAACACCATGCCGACCTTGGCGCGCAACTGAACCGGGTCGATGTTGCGGTCATAGATATCTTCGCCATCGATGAAGATATCGCCCTCGACCCGACACACGTCGATGGTGTCGTTCATCCTGTTCAGACATCGCAGGAAGGTCGACTTGCCGCACCCCGACGGACCGATGAACGCGGTGACCGTCTTGTCCTCGATGTCGACATCGACATCCTTGATGGCCTGCGTGTCGCCGTAATAGACCTGCACGTTCTTGGCCGTGATCTTGATATCTGTCTGGTCCAGTTTGGAGCCGGGGGTCGGGGCGTCATACATGACTATCGTTCCTTTGGGTGCCGTGGCTTGGGTCAGGCGACAGGGTTACCATTTCCGCTCGAACTTGCTGCGCAGGAAAATGGCGATGGCGTTCATCGTGATCAAGAAAGCCAGCAAGACCAGGATAGCAGCAGAGGTGCGGCTGACGAAACCCCGCTCGGGGCTGTCGGCCCAGATGAAGATCTGCGTGGGCAAGGCCGTCGCGCTGTCGAACGGGCTGCCGGCGGCAGAGGTGATGAAGGCATTCATCCCGATCAGCAGCAGCGGCGCGGTTTCGCCCAAGGCCTGCGCCAGGCCGATGATCGTGCCGGTCAGAATGCCGGGCATCGCAAGCGGCAAAACATGCTGGAACACCACCTGGGACTTCGAGGCCCCGACGCCCAGAGCGGCCTCGCGGATCGACGGGGGCACCGCCTTGAGTGCTGCGCGCGTGGCGATGATGATGGTCGGCATGGTCATCAGTGCCAGCGTCAGACCCCCGACAAAGGGGGCCGAGCGCGGCAGCCCGAACCATCCGATGAACACCGCCAGCGCCAGCAGACCGAACACGACCGATGGCACGGCGGCCAGATTGTTGATGTTCACCTCGATGAAATCGCTCAATTTGTTCTTGGGGGCGAATTCCTCAAGGTAAATCGCTGCGCCAATGCCCAGCGGGAAAGAGATCAGGAAACAGGTCAGAAGCGCCCAGAACGACCCGACAAGCGCGCCTTTCAGACCGGCCAGCTCCGGGAAACGCGAATCGGCGTTGCTCAACAGCCCGGTGTTCAGCGGCTTCGAGATCAGCCCAAGATCCGCCAACCGGTCAAAGTTCTGAAGTTCGGGGTCTTTCAGGCGACGAAACTCTTCCGGGGTGTCGCGGTCGATCAACCCCTTGTTAAGCTGATCATACGGGTCTGATGTCGGAACCTTCAGCGAAATGGTCTGCCCGATCAGGCTTGGGTCCTCCACGACCATGTCGCGCAACTTGAACTGCGCACCATTCGACAGGATCGATGACAGCACGCGCGCGTCGCCCCGGTCCGACATGTCGACCTCGGGGAAATACTGACCCACCGAATCGCTCAGAACATCCCGGAATCCGCCACGCGGCAGGTTTTCTTCCGAAATCTCCTGCGGATCGACAAAGACCTCGATCTCGACATGGGTCTGGGTAAAAGCCTGGTAGCCGGTGCTGACCAGCGAGGCGATCAGGATGAACAGAACCGTCAGGGCAAACCCGATCGCGCCAATTCCGACCCCCTGAAGGATCATTTCCTTGCGCTTGCGCTTGGCCAACCCTTTGCGCACTGTCGCCATCGTGCCGCCGTATCCTGGTGTGGTGTCAGACATCTGGGCCAACCCTTAATCGTAGATTTCACGATACTTGCGGACAATCCGCAAGGCGAAGACATTGATGACCAGCGTCGCCAGGAACAGCATCATGCCAAGGGCGAACGCGGCAAGCGTCTTGGGGCTGTCAAAGGACGTATCCCCGATCAGCAGCGTCACGATCTGGACGGTCACGGCTGTGACACTGTCCAGCGGATTGATTGTCATGCGCGCGATCAGGCCGGCGGCCATGACCACGATCATGGTTTCGCCAATCGCGCGGCTGACGGCCAGCAGCACGCCGCCGACAATGCCGGGGATCGCGGCCGGAAACAGCACGTTCAGCATCATTTCGGCGCGCGTGGCGCCCAGCGCCAGGGCACCGTCGCGCAGCGAGCGGGGCACGGCGGACAGCGCGTCATCGGCAAAGGAGGAAATGAAGGGGATCAGCATGACACCCATCACACCACCCGCGGCCAGCGCCGTATTGGACGCAACGTTCAAGCCAAGGTCTGCCCCCAACCCTCTGATGGCGGGGGCGACGACGAGGATTGCAAAGAAACCGTAGACAACCGTCGGCACGCCCGCGAGGATTTCAAGGATCGGCTTGACCACCGACCGCACTGACTGCGGCGCGAATTCGTTCAGGTAAATCGCGGTCATCAATCCCACGGGGACGGCGACGGTCAAGGCGATGGTCGCAATCACGATGGTGCCAAGAAACACCGGCACGGCCCCGAACGCGCCCTCGGCGGCGATCTGGTCTTCGCGGATCGGGATTTGCGGTTCCCAGCTTGTTCCGAACAGGAATTCCGTGATCGACACCATCTGGAAGAACTTGACCGTCTCGTAGGTCAGCGCGAACACGATGCCGACGGTGGTAAAGATAGCCACCGTTGCGCAAAAGATCATAAGCCCCGTGGTAATTCTTTCGACCTGCTGGCGTGCCCGGTATTCCGGGGCCACCCGGCTGCGGGCGAAAAGAACCAGTGCGACCGACAAGGCCACGACAGATACGATCAACAGCCAATCGGACCACGCCTCATAGGCAAGCAACCGGTCGGCAGCGGCCAGTTTCCAGTCTTCCGGCGTTCCGAAAACACGACCACCGGCGATCGAGCGGATCTCTGCGCCGATCAGCTGCACTTCGCCAGATCCCAAACCGTCCAGCGTACCGGCGGGAAGTGACGCGAACATCAATCGTTCGATAACCGACCCTTCCAGGGCCAGCCAGATCAGAACGAAGGTCAGCACCGGCACGATGACCAGCAGGGCTGAGAACATTCCGTGGAAACCGGAAAGCGAATGC
>JAAAPG010000096.1 GCA_009908405.1 Alphaproteobacteria bacterium
GGGGCCACGGTGACGCTGTCGCCCGTATGCACCCCCATCGGGTCCACGTTCTCGATGGAACAGACGATGATGGCGTTGTCCGCCTTGTCGCGGACCACCTCCATCTCGTATTCCTTCCAGCCCAAGAGCGATTCATCGACCAGGATCTGCGCCACGGGGGACGCATCCAGACCAGACCGGCAGATGCGTTCATAATCGTCCCGGTTGTAGGCCACGCCGCCGCCGGTGCCGCCCAACGTGTAGGCAGGGCGAATGATCGCGGGCAGGCCGACGAACTCTATCGCGTCGATGGCCGCGGACACGCCGGCGTTTATGTCATATGTGCCATCATCCGACTTCGGCGCTGCAATGATCGTGGCTTTCGGGTTTTCCAGGCCGATCCGGTCCATCGCCTCGCGGAACAGCTTGCGGTCCTCGGCCATCTCGATCGCGGCACGGTTCGCGCCGATCAGCTCGACGCCGAATTCCTCCAGCACACCCATGTCGGCCAGCGCCAGCGAGGTGTTCAGGCCAGTCTGTCCGCCCATCGTGGGCAGCAGCGCGTCGGGGCGTTCTTTCGCGATGATCTTGGCGACAATTTCGGGCGTGATGGGTTCGATATAGGTGGCATCCGCCAGCCCCGGATCGGTCATGATCGTGGCGGGGTTCGAGTTGACAAGGATCACCCGATAGCCTTCCTCGCGCAGCGCCTTGCAGGCCTGGGCGCCGGAATAGTCGAACTCGCAGGCCTGACCGATCACGATGGGCCCGGCCCCGATGATCATGATGGATTGGAGATCGGTTCTTTTCGGCATGGCTGGCCCCCTTGCACGCGCAGGCGCGCGCCCCGCCAAGGGCCCGCGCAAATTGAGCGGGTTATAGGCGATGGCGGTGCCAGTGCAACCCTATTCGCGCCGTGCCGGGATGGGCGGAAGACCGTGCGCGTTTAAATTGAATGTTTACCTTCGATGCACTACCAATAGGGCAATTGGTTTGATCCGTGACTATTGCAAGAAAGTTGTTTACTGTGGATAACGCCGATCTTGTCCGGCACCGATGGCGGGGGTTGTCCGTGACGGACCCAGGACACGACATAGCCGCGCCGAATGGCGGAAACGAGCAGCGCCTGACAGAAACACAGGCGGTCGTGGTCGGTCTGATAAACCGCCTGTTGTCGACCCCTGTGGAAGATGTGAACGCGGCCGTCCAGGATGGGCTGGCGCAACTCGGTGCGTTTACCGGCCGCGATCGGGCGTATGTATTCTTGATCGATGGGGATACCGGCAGCAACACCCACGAATGGTGCAGCGATCAGACGGAACCCATGATCGAGCATCTGCAGAACCTGCCGGTCGATGCGTTCGAATGGATGCTGGCGCCCATCCGTGGTGGCGTCGCGTTTCATTTGCCCGACATTGCCGAACTGAAAGAAGATTCGGTCGAGTATCGGTTCCTGTCGCAGCAGGGCATACGCTCGCTTCTGGTTGTCCCCATGATCGACGAGCAGAAACTGGTGGGTTTTGTCGGCTTCGACGGCGTTCAGTATGCGGGCAAGTTCCTGCCGGGTGAGCTGTACCTGCTACGCTCTTTCGCCGATGTGGTGCGCTCGGTTCTGATGCGTCGCAGGACGATGTTCGAGATTAACCGCGCCCAGGAAGAATTGGCCCGCCAGACGGCCTTTCTGGAAGGCATCGTCAGCACCAATGCGGCCGGTTTCGTGGTCTTGTCCGAACATGGCGAGATCGTCTATGCCAACGATGAAGCAGAGCGCGTTCTGGGCGTTACGATCCAAGAGCTGATCGGCCAACGGTACAACTCTCCGAATTGGCGGATCACGGATATTGATGGAAACCCGGTTCCAGACGAGCGCGAACCGTTCACCATCGTCAAGCACACCGGTCACATGGTGCAGAACCACCGCATTGCCCTGCATTGTGACGATGGCTTGCGCTATGCCTCCATCAACGCGGCGCCCATTGCCAGGGATGGCAAAGACGCCGCGTCGGTCGTGTATTCCGTGACTGACGTGACCGGCCTGGTCCGTGCAGAGCAGGCCCGCGAATCTGCCTTGCAAGAGGCGTATCGCGCCAACATCGCCAAGTCGAATTTTCTCGCCAAGATGAGCCATGAAATTCGCACACCTCTGAACGGAATCCTCGGCATTTCCGATATCCTGGAAGAGATGATCGACGACCCCTCGCAGGTCAGGATGCTGGATATCCTGCGCGAGAGCGGCACGCTGTTGATGGGAATCATCAACGACCTTCTGGACATGTCCAAGATCGAAGCGGATGCGCTGGAACTGGAATCGACCGCGTTTTCCTTGGCAGACCTTGCCCGCCGGACCGAGGAGGTTCACACGCTGCGGGCCTCTGAAAAGCGATTGTCGTTCGCGGTCAAGCTGGACGACCCGGTGGGCGTGGACCGGTTGGGCGACCCGCAGCGGCTGACACAAATCCTGCACAACATGATCTCGAATTCCCTGAAGTTCACCGAGCGGGGCCATGTCAACGTGGTCATCTCTGCGCCCGATGAAAACTCGGTGTCGATTTCGGTCGAGGATTCGGGAATCGGTATGACCGAAACGCAGCACGCGCGCCTGTTCGACGCGTTTGCGCAGGCTGACAGTAGTATCTCGCGTCGGTTCGGGGGAACCGGGCTTGGCATGTCGATCGTCCGCAACCTGGTCGACCTGATGCAGGGCAAGATCCATTCAGAATCCGCACCCGGCGTCGGCACCAAGATCACCGTGAACTTGCCAATTCCGCTAGCGCCGAAAAGCACTGAAGAGGCCGCGCCAAAATCCGCGAAGGACGCCGGGGGTCACATGCCAGAGCTGTCGATCCTTGCCGCCGATGACAATCGCACGAACCAGATGATCCTGAGCATCATGCTGGGCCAACTGGGCGCGCGCGTCACCTTGGCCAATAACGGGCTGGATGCTTTGGAAATGGCGCGCAAAAATCGGTTTGACCTGATGATCCTTGATATTTCGATGCCGGGGATGGACGGGGTCACGTTGTTGCAAACGATCCGGGCCGAGGAAAAAGGAGACGGACGCGCGCCAACCCCGGCTTTCGCGTTCACGGCCAACGCCATGTCCCACCAGATCAACAGCTACCTGGACGCGGGGTTCGATGCCTGCCTGACCAAGCCGCTCAAGCTGGATCGGTTGCAATCAACATTGCTCGAACATTTTGCAGGGCAGGAAATCAATTAAGCACTTGCCCGGTCACCGATAGAATGCGCCCCTGTGCCGCGCGTGCATCCTCCAGGTCATGCGTAACAAGGACGGTCGGCAACGCGCGGGCCTGGCGAAAGGTGAAGTCCCGTATCTGTGCGCGCAAATCTGCATCTAGCCTTGAAAACGGTTCATCCAGCAAGAGGGCCCGGGGGGCGCTGAGCAACATGCGCATCAGGGCGACCCGCGCGCGCTGACCGCCCGACAGCGTGGCAGGATCGCGCGATCCCATGCCGTCCAGCTCGGCAGCGGCCAAGGCGTCGGCAATGCGCGCGGCCCGATCCGGCGTCCGGGGTGGCAGCCCGAAGCCCAGATTGCCCGCGACCGACAAGTGCGGAAACAGCACGTCGTCCTGGAACAGCAATCCCATGCGGCGCTTGTCGGTCGGTAACCCGGTCACGTCGCGCCCGTCCAGCACGATGCGCCCGGTCATGGTAAATGGCGACCCCAGGGCACCGACAAGCGCCGTGAGAAGCGTGGATTTGCCGCAGCCCGATGGCCCCATGATGGTCAGCACCTCTCCGGCGTTGACGGTCAGGTCCAGTGCGACCATGTCGCGCCCGTCCAGCCCGATGCGCAAACTGTCCAGGTGCAGGCTCATGTCACGCTCATGCCCTGCCTGCGCCGTGCGACCAAGGCCGGAAGCGCAAGCGCCAGCGCGAAGACGGCCATTGGCAACACCATTTGCACAAGGGCCCAGACCCCGATCAGCCGCCGGTTGCCCGACGCGGCCAGCGCGACGGCCTCTGTCGTGACCGTGCCGATCCGTCCCGCGCCGATCAACAAGCTGGGCAAGTATTGTGCGACCGATGTCGCAAAGCCGACCGCAAAGGCAATGCACAGCGCCCGCAAGAGCATTGGCAGCCGCACGGCCAACAGCACACGCCAGGGACCGGCGCCAAGCGTCGCCGCCACAAGGCCCGCACGATGGTCCCAGGCGTGCCACGGGTCTGACAACGACAGCGCAAGATAGGGCAGCACGAAGACCAGATGCACCGCCAGAACGGCCCCGAATGTGCCGTCGAGCCCAAGCCAGAGCCCAAGCGCCGAAAGCCCCGGCAGGAATGCGATCTGCGGCACCAGAAGCGGCACATAGATGACCCCCAGAAGCCGCGAGGTGCCAGCCTGCAAGGCCGCAACCGACAATGCCAGCGCAATCAGGGCAGACAGCCCCGCCAACAGCATCGTCGTAATGCCCAGCCGCCAAAGCTGGGTGGATTGGTCTGCCCAGACGCGCAGTCCGTAGCTTTGCGGCATCAGATCGGGAAAGCGCCACAGCCCCGCGATGGACCAGAGCGCCAGCCCCGCCAGCCCAATCCCGACGCCCAGGCCGATCAGTGCAATCGGCAGGCTGACACATAGGCGCAGCGGCGTGTCGAGCTGTTGCCCGCGCCCGCCGCCCGCCGCCCATGCAATGCCGCGCGTGGCGATAAGTCGTTCTGCCAGCACCCACGCGCCAAGAGCGCCCAGGACCAGCAGAAGTTGCAGCACCGCGCCCGCGCTCGCTGTGAAGCGTAGGCTCAGGTCGGGTGCGGTCATCCAGTCCAGCACTTGCACCGCCAGCGTGGGCGGGCGCGTCGGACCCAGGATAAGCGCCACGTCCACGACCGACATCGAGTAGGCCAGAACGGCAAAAACCGGCAGGCGGATCTGGCCATAGACGGCCGGCAGGACGGCCTTGGCCCAGCCGATGACGCGCCCATAACCAAGCGACCGTGCCACCAGCATCCGCCGGGTACTGTCGGTCTGACCCAGCGCGGCGAGTGTCATCAATAGCAGGAACGGCACTTCCTTCATGACCAGCCCGGCGATCAGCGCCAGCCCGGCTGTGTCATGCACGATCAACAGGTCGGGCGGACGGTCCCACCCGGTGGCCCAAGGCGACAGCGCGCGCGCCACCCAGCCCGAAGGCGCGATCAGGAAGGCCAGCCCGAAGGCCGCCGCCGCGTGCGGCAACGACAGAAGCGGGGCCAGCGCACTGGTGATTGCGCGAAAGCTGCGTGTGCCCTGCCAAGCGGCAACAATCAGCAGGGTAATGGCCAGCGACAGCACGGTCGCGCCCACCCCCGTGACCAGCGACAGGCGCACCGCCGCGCCAAGGCCGGGCCATGCCAGCAGCTCGCGCCATGGGGCCAGGCTGACCGTCGTGCCCCCCAGCGCCGGGAAAAAACCGAAGGCCGGCAGCACCGCGCCCGCAAGCCCCGCCGCGACCGGCAGCGCCATCAGGGCAATCACCACTCCCGGCGCGGCTCGGATCACCGGGCGGTGCCGTAGCGCGCGGTCCAATCCTCGGCGATGCGGGTCATCCAGCTTGGATGCGGCTCCAGCAGGCCGGTGCCCATCTCATTCGGGGCCAGCGTGGCAACCCCCAGCTCCAGCGCGTCGAACCGCGCGCGATCATCGGGCGACAGCCTGTCCATGCCCAGCACGGTCTGAAAGCCCAGCACCGCCGGGTCTTGGGCCAGCGCCTGAATTTCCGGGTCCAGGATCAGGTTCGCCAGCACCAATGCGCCCGCCGTGTTGGCCGCGTTATAGGGAATGGACAGGTAGGACGAATTCGCCAACGTGCCCTGGTCCAGCACCATGGTGCGGATCGTGTCGGGCAATTCGCCATCGGCAATCGCGGCAGAGGCGCGACCTGGGTTGAAGCTGAAGCCGATATCCACCTCGCCATCCGCCAGAAGCTGGCCAAGCGCGGGTTCATTGGCGGGGTAAGCGCGGCCAGAGCGCCACAGGTTCGGCGTGATCTCGTCCAGGAACGCCCAGAGCGGCGCGGTGACGGTGTCGTAATCGACATCCTCGGTCGGGCCAAGCAGCACCGACGGGTCATCCAGCACGCCGTAAAGCGCCTGTTTCAGGAAACTGGTGCCCAGAAAATCGGGTGGTTGCGGGTAGGTGAAGCGGCCGGGGTTCTCGGCAATCCAGGCGCGCAGCGCGTCCAGCGACCGGGGCGGTTCGGGCACCGTCGCGCTGTCATACTCGAACACCATCTGGAACATGGCCCAGGGGCTGCCATAGCCTTCGACCGGCAGGGTAAAGTCGATCTCGATCGCCGGGTTGGCATCGGTATCGACCAGCTTCCAATTGGGCAGGTCATGGGCGAAAGGGCCGAACAGCAGACCTTGCTCTTTCATCGACGCGAAATTGGCGCCGTTGATCCAGATCGCATCGACCGCGCCGCCGGTGTCACGGCCCGCCGCGCGTTCCGACACAACACGGGTCACGGCATCGGCGGTGTCGGCCAGGCGCACGTGTTCCAGCGTCACGCCATGGCGTTCTGACAGCACGTCGCCCACCTGCGCGATGAAGGCATTGATGCGTGGA
>JAAAPG010000088.1 GCA_009908405.1 Alphaproteobacteria bacterium
GGGCAAACCTTCCACCGCGCGATGATGCGCTCTGCCGCCAGCCTGACCTATGAGCAGGCGCAAGCCGCCGACGAGGGGCGTCTGGATGCGCAGACGGACCCCTTGGCCGGGCCGCTGGCCGATCTCTTCGCCTGCTACCGGGCATTGACAAAGGCCCGCGCGCGCCGCGCGCCGCTTGATCTTGACCTGCCAGAGCGCGAGATCGTGCTGTCGGACGCGGGGCGCGTCACGTCGGTCGCCTTCAAGGAACGGGTCGACGCGCATAAGCTGGTCGAGGAATGCATGGTGCTGGCCAATGTCGCCGCGGCTGAAACGTTGCGCGAAAAGGGCCGCCCGCTACTGTACCGCGTGCATGAAGAACCCAGCCCCGACAAGCTGGAAGGCTTGCGGCAGGTCGCGCGCGAGACGGGTCTGGTGCTGGCCAAGGGGCAGGTGCTGCATACGCGCCACCTGAACCGCCTTCTGGCGCAGGCCGAAGGCACCGAGTTTGACGAGATGATTAACATGGCGACCCTTCGGTCGATGACGCAGGCCTATTACGCGCCGCAAAATTTCGGGCATTTCGGGCTGGCCTTGCGCGAATATGCGCATTTCACCTCGCCCATCCGGCGCTATGCCGACCTGATCGTGCACCGGGCGCTGATTTCGGCGCATGGTTGGGGGGATGATGGGCTGTCGGCTTGGGATGTCGAGCATCTGGAAGACACCGCCAAGGCGATTTCCGAAGCCGAGCGCCGGTCGATGACCGCAGAGCGCGACACGAATGACCGCTACCTGGCCGCCTACCTGTCAGAACGCATGGGTGCGGAATTCGCCGGGCGCATTTCGGGCGTGGCGCGTTTCGGGGTGTTCGTTAAGCTGGATGAGACCGGCGCGGACGGGCTGGTGCCCATTCGCAGCATCGGGGCCGAATACTTCCGCCACGACCCGGAGGCGCAAAGCCTGACCGGCGAACGCACGGGCGCCACGATCCAGATTGGCCAGCGCGTGCTGGTGAAGCTGGCAGAGGCCGAGCCGATCACCGGCGGGCTGATGCTGGAGCTGCTGGAGGTCGAGGGCGACGCGCTGCCGGTCTCGCGTGGTGGCCCGTCGCGCGGTGGGCCGAAGCGCAAGGCCGTGAAGGCCAAGCGCAAAGCCACGAAACTGGCGCGCAAGTCGCGGCGCAAGGGGTAGGGATGCCGGGTCAGGTCGCCACGCCCTCGCGCGCCCTGATGCCCGACTACCTGCGTTTGATCGCGCTGTTCGGGATCGTTGTCGTCAATGTGCAGTTCATCGGGTTCTCGGTGCTGCACGGGTTTGCCGATCCTGTCGCGCAAAGCCCGGCCGATGCGGTCACGCTCTGGCTGGTCAACGGGCTGGCGTTGCTGAAAACCTATGGGCTGTTTTCCTTCATGTTCGGCGTGGGGCTTGGGTTCCTGATGCGGTCCGCCGCGCGACGCGGGCTGGCCTTTGGCAAGCTTTACCGCAACCGGATGCTGGGGCTGCTGGGTTTGGGCCTGCTGCATGGCTGCCTGTTTTTCCCCGGCGATATATTGGTGATCTACGCGGTGACAGGGTCGATCCTGTATCTGCTGCGCGATTGGCCCGTGCGGCGGCTTGTGGCCGTTGGCGCGGGGCTGCTTGTGCTGCAACCCATGATCGCGCTGCCCTTGTTGCTTGCCCCGTCGGAAACGCCGCCCGAGTTCTTCGCGATCGAGCAGAACGCCCTTGGCGCGGGCGGGTTTCTGGACGCGGTGATGTTCCGCACAGTCGGCTTTCTGTTCACCCTGCCGGTGTTCCTGCTGGTGCAAGGCGTCTCTGCCCTGGGGTGGTTCTGCCTTGGGCTGGCGGCGGTGCGGGCGGGCATGATCGACCGCGCCGACCACGCGCTTTGGGCGCGCGCCCGGCGGGTATGCCTGTGGCCCGGCGTGGCGCTGTCGCTTGCCGGGGCCGCGCTGTGGCAATGGGGACCGGCCCATGCGGGCGCGGCGCTGACCGTCATGATCGCCCCGGTCGCCACATTGGGGTATCTGGGTGCCATCGCGGCGCTGGCGCGCCCACCGGGGCCGATTATGTCACGGGTGCTGGCGGCGGGCGGGTCCAGCCTGAGCATTTATCTGGGCCAGTCCATTGTGCTTTCGGCCATGTTCGCGGCCTATGGGCTTGGTCTGTGGGAAGAGGTCAGCCGCCCCGTGGCCACCCTGATCGCCCTCGCCGTCACGCTGGGGCTGATCCTTGGGCTTGTGCTGTGGCATGGTCGGGTCCGGCAAGGTCCGTTCGAATGGGTGCTGCGCCGGATAACCCATGCCGGGCGCGGGCGCTGAGCGCCCGCTGCCGGGTCAGGCTTTGAACGCAGCCTCTGCGGCAATGCGCGGGATTTCGCTGCGGTGAATGCCCAGATCGGCAAGTTCGCGGTTCGAGAGCGCCTGCAATTCCTGCACCGTGCGGGTATAAACCGCGCGCTGTTGCATTACGGTTTGCAGCGTGTCGCGAAACCCGTGCAGGCGGGCCAGGATGCCGGATTGGCGCGGGGCGGCGGTGTGATGTGCATAGGTCATGGTCGGTTCCTTCATTTTCATGTCTTGGAACCATAATTATGCCAATGCTGCGCCTGCACAATGACCAAACCGGAAATGCCGCTATGCAGCATTTGCAAGTCAGGGACATGCGCGCATGAAAAACCGCGACCGGCGCGGGGTCGGTCGCGGTCATGTTCAAGCTGTCGGGGCCGGTTTACTTGGTCGGGCCGGCGTCCAGCACCTCTTCCAGCGTGCGCAGGCCGGTGCGCGGCGATTGCACCAGAACCGACATGTTGCCGGGCAGATGTTCATTGCGCAGCATCTTGCTGTGCGCCGCGGGGATATCTTTCCACTCGAACACTTCCGACATGCAGGGGTCCAGGCGACGCTCGACCATCAACTGGTTCGCGGAGGACGCCTGTTGCAAATGCGCGAAATGCGAGCCTTGCAGGCGCTTCTGGTGCATCCACATGTAGCGCACGTCGAAGGTGCAGTTGAAACCGCTTGTCCCCGCGCAGATCACGACCATGCCGCCCTTCTTGCACACAAGGGTCGAGACCGGGAAGGTCGCTTCGCCCGGATGCTCGAACACCATGTCGACATTCACGCCCTTGCCGGTGATGTCCCAGATCGCCTTGCCGAATTTGCGCGCTTCCTTGAACCATTCGGCATATTCGGGGCTGTTGACCTTGGGCAACTGGCCCCAGCAGTTGAATTCCTTGCGGTTGATCACGCCCTTCGCGCCCTGGTCCATCACGAATTGGCGCTTGGATTCGTCGCTGATGACGCCGATCGCGTTTGCGCCCGCGGTGTTGGCAAGCTGGATCGCGTAAGATCCCAGACCACCCGACGCGCCCCAGACCAGCACGTTCTGGCCCGGTTTCAAATCATGCGGGGCATGGCCGAACAGCATACGGTAGGCGGTGGCCAGCGTTAGCGTGTAGCAGGCGGATTCTTCCCATGTCAGGTGCTTGGGGCGCGGCATGAGCTGCTGCGCCTGCACGCGGGTGAACTGGCTGAACGATCCGTCATGCGTCTCATACCCCCAGATGCGCTGGCTGGGCGAATACATCGGGTCGCCACCGTTGCAATGCTCGTCATCGCCATCGTCCTGGTTGCAATGAATGACAACCTCGTCGCCGACCTTCCAGCGCGTGACCTTGTCGCCCACTTTCCACACGATGCCTGCCGCGTCGGACCCGGCAATGTGATAGGGCTGCTTGTGACCGTCGAACGGGCTGATGGGCTGGCCCAGACCGGCCCAGACGCCGTTATAGTTGACGCCGGCCGCCATCACCAGGACCAGCACCTCGTGGCTGTCGATCTCCCATGTGTCGACCACTTCAACCTGGAACGCCTGCTCGGGTTCGCCATGCCGCTCGCGGCGGATGGCCCAAGCATACATCTGTTTCGGGACATACCCCATGGGCGGCATCTCGCCAATTTCGTAGAGGTCTTTCTCGGGGGCGTCATACTGCGCGACGCCTGTCTGGTTATCCAGAGCCATTGCGGCCTCCAAAGCTAGGGTTGCGGGGCTGTCCCCGGTCACGGTGCTGCGACGCAGAATTCATGCGGCGCTTGCAGCATGGATAAAATGTGCCGCGCAACATTGCAACCCGGAATATTAGTTTTTTGTAATTTTATGTCCTGCCGTTGTCATCCACGGGCGCGGTCGCTTGCGACCCCTGCAAGACCGAGCCAGCGTAATAGGCAATCGCGGGTTCTTCCCCCGGTGTGACGCGGAAGATGTTGTTTTCCTTGCGGATCATCCCGCGTAGCGCCAGATGGTCCAGCCCGCGCCGCAACAGATCTTCGTGGTCGGTCGGCGGTATGGCGACCGCCGTCGCCGGTCCAAGCAAGTCTTGCGATGCCGTGCAAAGCTGCGACCACGCGCCGCGCCCCCCAAGGTGGTGCAGCGCCGCGGCGGCAAGCGGAACCGCCAGCACCGGCATCGCCGCCCCGATCCGCGCCATCAATAGCTGGCCCAGTGCGTCGGCATCGGCGTCGGGGTTGGCCTGCATGTAGCCGCGCAGCGAAACCGGCGCGCCATAGCTGACCGCGGCCTGTCCGAACCCATGGAATCGACCGCGCAGCTTTTGCCACAGCACCCGCGCGACGAAGGCCAGTGCCACGCCGGGCCGCCCGCGAAACCGCCGCGTGCCAGAGGCCTGCGCGGCCAGCAACAACCGATCCTCCAACACGCGGTCGTAACTCAGCGCGACCGGCACGAAGACCACGTCGCGCGTGCTGTCTGCATCCCAGCCGCGCAAGATATAGGTCAGCAGGCCCACGCGGCCTTGGCCGACGCGCCCGTCAAGGCTCAGGCCGCCCTCGGGAAAGATCGCCTGCGTGCTGCCTTGCTGCACCGACATCTGCACGTAGCGCGCCAGAACCGCCCGATACAGCGGATTGGCATAGCGCCGCCGGATGAAATAGGCGCCCATCGCCCGGATGAATCCTTTCAACGGCCAGATACGCGCCCATTCGCCCACCGCGTAGCTGAGGGCCGCGTGTTGCGCGGCCAGCCATGTCACCAGCACGTAATCCATGTTCGAGCGGTGGTTCATGACAAAGACGATGGCATCGTCCGGGGCCACGTCATCCAGCCCGCTCTGGTCCTCTGCCCGAACCACGACATCGTAGAACCCTTCGCCCAGGCGCCGGGCCAGCCGGATCGCAAAGCCGAAATAGGTCGCGGTGGAAAAGCCCGGAACGATCTCGCGTGCGTAGGACCGCGCCTTTTCGAAGGCCACGTTGGGGGGAATGCCCTCGTTGCGCGCGTGCTGGCGCACCGCTTCCATCACTTGCGGGTCATAGACCAGTCGAATGACCTGGTCTTGCCGCTTCATCAGCTTGAAGGGTTCGATCGGGCGTTTCAGCCGTTCGTTCAGCCGCGCGACCGCGCGCTCGGCGCGTTTGCGGAAAAACCAGCGCACGGACGGGAACAGGAAATGCGACGCGAAGGTGACCGCGGCAAACCCCACGATGAGGGTCAAGGCCCAGACGGGCAATTCGACGCTCTGAAACATCAGGACAATCTGTCAGGAAGTGCCGCAATGGTAAATGCGGAACGCGCGCGCGCAGGCGGTCTTGTCGAAATCCCTTGGGGTAGAGGCAACCAAGACGGGCAGGCGCAGGGGCAGCCCCCCCTTGTCAACGCAAAAGGCCCCGCACACCCGGCGGGGCCTTCGCAATCGGGGCGGGGCGGCTTAGCCGACCAGTTCGATCCCGGCGAAGAAATAGGCGATTTCCTCGGCCGCGGTTTCCGGCGCGTCGGACCCGTGGACCGAGTTTTCGCCAACCGACTGGGCGAATTCGGCGCGGATGGTGCCCGGCGCGGCATCGGCGGGGTTGGTTGCGCCCATCACTTCGCGGTTCTTCGCGATTGCGCCTTCGCCTTCCAGCACCTGCACCACGACCGGGGCAGAGGCCATGAAAGTGCACAACTCGTCATAAAAGGGGCGTTCGGCATGAACCTTGTAGAACTCACCCGCTTGCGCCTTGGTCATGTGAATACGCTTTTGCGCCACGATGCGCAGGCCAGCTTCCTCGAACTTGGCATTGATCTTGCCGGTCAGGTTGCGGGCGGTGGCGTCGGGCTTGATGATCGAGAAGGTGCGCTCAAGGGCCATGGTATCTCTCCGGTATATCTCTGGGCGCGAAAGTGATTTTCCGCGTGCGTAGGCCGCTTACCATGCGCGTATGACGGTGAAAAGACCTTCTGGAATGGCATGAGCGATGCGGCCAGAACTGTCCGCGCGAAACGCTGCGCGGCGGGTCGCGGTCGAGCCGCATGACGTCGCCCGTCAGCAGCGCGCGGCGTTATGTTTGCCTGTCGCGGTCCGTCTTGCTTTCCACCCCCGGCGCAGCCACCAGCTTGCCCTTGCGACTGTCGGGATAGACCAGCCCGGCAGAGATCACCAGTTTCGCCGCGTCCTCTATCGACATGTCCAGCTCGATCACGTCGCGG
>JAAAPG010000067.1 GCA_009908405.1 Alphaproteobacteria bacterium
GCCCCGGATCAAGGCCCGTCATGTGGTGATGGTGCTTTACCTGGCTTTCATGCTGATCCCGATCTATTGGCTGGTAAAGATGAGCTTGCAGACCAACCGCGAGATCCTTGGGGGCTTCACCTTTTGGCCGCAAGAGCCGACGCTTGACAATTACCTGACGATCCTGACCGACCGAAGCTGGTATATCGGCTATATCAACTCGATCACCTACGTGGTTTTGAACACCATCTTGTCGCTGGCGGTGGCCCTTCCTGCCGCCTATGCGTTCAGCCGCTACCGGTTTCTGGGCGACAAGCACCTGTTCTTCTGGTTGCTGACAAACCGCATGGCCCCGCCGGCCGTGTTCGCCTTGCCGTTTTTCCAGCTTTATTCAAGCGTGGGGTTGTTCGACACCCATATCGCGGTGGCCTTGGCGCATACGCTCTTCAACGTGCCGCTGGCAGTCTGGATCCTTGAAGGGTTCATGCGCGGCGTGCCCAAGGAAATCGATGAAACCGCCTATATCGACGGCTATTCCTTCCCGACCTTCTTCGTGAAGATTTTCACACCGCTGATCGCATCGGGTATCGGAGTGGCGGCGTTCTTCTGCTTCATGTTCTCCTGGGTCGAACTGCTGCTGTCGCGCACGCTGTCGGCGGTCAACGCGCTGCCCATCGCGTCGATCATGACCCGCACGGTAGGGGCATCCGGTATCGACTGGGGCGTGCTTGCCGCCGCGGGTGCGCTGACCATCGTTCCCGGCGCACTGGTGATCTATTTCGTCCGCAACTACATCGCCAAGGGCTTTGCCCTGGGCCGCGTATAAGGAGGGCCGACCATGGACCTGACATGGATGGCATGGACCGGGCCGACCGCGATCTTTTTCGTGGTCATCGCCTGCCTGCTGATAACCTTCACGGTGTTGGCAATCAAATACCCCGAAACCCCGCGTCGCGGCATCCTGACAATCGAAACGACGCGCGGTGACCGGTTGTTCATCACATTACTCGGCTCGGCTTTCATAAATGCGGGCTGGCTGGCGCTAAGCGGTCTGCCGCAATGGTGGGCCTTGGGAATTTGCGCGCTTTATGCCGCGGCGGTGTTTCGCTGGGTGTGAGGGCGCGCAAGTGAGCGCGTGCCCGGACCGACGGGGGTGAGGCCCTGCAAAGGTCCGGACACGCAAGGACTGAAAACGACAGGTTCAATCCATGGGAGGATATAACATGAACCACTTTCTAAGGACATCCACCGCGCTGGCCATGGCGCTCACGGTGATGGGAAGTCCGGCTTTTGCCGATATGGACGCTGCCCGCGCCTTTCTTGATGAACATATAGGCGATAGGTCGGCCCTGACCCGCGAGGAACAGGAAGCCGAACTGCAATGGTTTATCGAGGCGGCTGAGCCGTTCGAGGGCATGACCATCAATATCGTGTCGGAAACCATTACCACCCATGAATGGGAATCGAACGTTCTGGCCCCCGCGTTCAGCGAGATGACGGGTATCAACTTCACCCATACGCTGATCGGCGAGGGGGACGTGGTCGAGCGTCTGCAAACCCAGATGCAGACCGGTGAAAACGTGTTCGACCTGTATATCAACGACGCTGACCTTATCGGCACCCATTGGCGCTACCAGCAGGCCCGCAACCTGACCGACTGGATGGCGGGCGACGGCGCATCCGTGACCAACCCCGGCCTTGATCTGGACGATTTCATCGGCCTGTCATCTGCCACCGGGCCGGATGGGAAGCTATATCAGCTGCCGCTCCAGCAATTCGCGAACCTTTACTGGTTCCGCTATGACTGGTTCAACGATCCTGAAATTCAGGCCGCGTTCGAAGCCGAATACGGTTACGAGCTGGGCGTTCCGGTGAATTGGTCTGCCTACGAGGATATCGCCGCCTTCTTCACAGGGCGTGAGATCGACGGCGAAACGGTCTATGGCCACATGGATTACGGTCGCCGCGACCCGTCCTTGGGCTGGCGCTTTACCGATGCGTGGCTGTCGATGGCCGGTGCGTCCGACCTTGGCCTGCCCAATGGTGTGCCGGTCGATGAATGGGGCCTGCGCGTGAACGAGAACTTCCAGACGGTCGGGTCTTGCATGGCGCGCGGCGGGGCAACCAACAGCCCGGCGGCGGTTTATTCCATCGAGAAATACGTCGATTGGTTGCAGAACTACGCCCCGCCGGAAGCGAACGGGATGAACTTCTCTGAATCGGGTCCAATCCCGGCACAGGGCAACATCGCGCAGCAGATCTTTTGGTATACCGCGTTCACCGCCGACATGGTCGCCCCTGACCTGCCGGTCATGAACGATGACGGCACGCCGAAATGGCGCATGGCCCCCAGCCCGCATGGTGCCTATTGGAAAGAGGGCATGAAGGTCGGCTATCAGGATGTCGGCTCTGCCACCATCCTGGAATCGACGCCCACCGACCGCGCGCAGGCCGCATGGCTGTACGCACAGTTCATCGCGTCGAAAACCGTCGATGTTGCCAAGTCGCATTACGGGCTGACCTTCATCCGCGAATCCACCATCAACCATGACAGCTTCACCGAACGCGCGCCGCAACTGGGTGGCCTGGTGGAATTCTACCGCTCGCCCGAACGTGAGAAGTGGACGGATACGGGCTTCAACGTGCCGGACTATCCGCGTCTGGCGCAGCTGTGGTGGCAGAATATCGGGGACGCGTCCTCGGGGGCCCGCACCGCACAAGAAGCGATGAACGCGCTCTGCGACCAGCAGGAAGCCGTGATGGCGCGCTTGGAACGTGCCGGCGTGCAGGGCGAATTCGGCCCCGTGCTGAATGAGCCGCGCGACGAATCCTACTGGTTGGAACAGCCTGGCGCCCCATGGCCCAAGCTGGACGACGAGAAGGGCACGCCCATGACAGTCGCCTATGACGAGCTAATCAAGGGCTGGACGGAATAAGGCCAAAATTCGGGGCTGTGCAGTTGCATGGCCCCAGCATTCATGGCGCGGCGGCGATTGCGCTGCCGCGCCCTTTTTGACTAACAATCAGCCAGATACAAAGGTTTCGCGCAGGGGAGGCGTCGATGGGCTATATTCTCGCACTCGATCAGGGGACCACGTCCAGCCGAGGGATCGTGTTTGATGGCCAGATGCGGATCACGGCCACCGCGCAGGAAGAATTCACCCAGCATTACCCGCAATCGGGCTGGGTCGAGCATGAGGCGTCCGACCTCTGGGCCACCACCGCCGCGACCGCGCGCGCCGCGATTGAAAAGGCCGGGTTGTCGGCGCGCGACATTGCCGCCATCGGCATCACCAACCAGCGCGAAACGACGCTTGTCTGGGACCGCAAGACCGGCAAGCCCATTCACCGCGCGATTGTTTGGCAAGACCGCCGCACCGCTGATTTCTGCGCACGCCTGCGCGACGCGGGCCATGAGCCGATGATAACGGCGCGCACCGGGCTTCTGGCGGACCCGTATTTCTCGGCCACCAAGCTGAAATACATCCTGGATACCGTGGAAGGTGCGCGCGACCGCGCCAAGCGCGGGGAACTGGCTTTCGGCACGGTCGATACATGGCTGATCTGGAACCTGACGGGCGGGCGCGTCCACGCCACCGACGCCACCAATGCCGCGCGCACCATGCTCTATGACATTCACAAGGGCCGGTGGAGCCAGACGATCTGTGACCTGTTCGACATTCCGCGCGACATGTTGCCCGATGTGCGCGACTGCGCTGCCAGCTTCGGCCACACCCGCGCCGACCTGTTCGGCCATGAGATTCCCATTCTGGGCGTGGCGGGCGATCAGCAGGCCGCGACCATCGGGCAGGCCTGTTTCGCGCCCGGAATGCTGAAATCGACCTATGGCACGGGGTGTTTCGCGGTGCTGAACACGGGCGATGCGCCGGTTGCGTCCACCAACAAGCTTTTGACCACGATCGCGTACCAGCTCGACGGCAAACCCACCTACGCGCTGGAAGGCTCTATCTTCATCGCGGGCGCCGTCGTGCAATGGCTGCGTGACGGGATAAAGGTCATCCGTTCCGCACCGGAAACCCAGGCGCTGGCCGAACAGGCCGACCCAAGCCAAGATCTTATCCTTGTCCCTGCTTTCGTCGGGCTGGGGGCGCCTTATTGGAAACCCGAGGCACGCGGTGCGATCTTTGGAATGACGCGCAATTCCGGCCCCGCCGAATTCGCCCGCGCGGCGCTGGACTCCGTGGGCTACCAGACGCGCGACCTGTTGGAAGCGATGCAGGCCGACTGGGCACGCGAGGGGGCGCAACCCACCCTGCGCGTCGATGGCGGCATGGCGGCGAATGATTACGCCATGCAATTCCTGTCCGACATTATCGGCGCACCCGTGGACCGCCCGCAAGTGTTGGAAACCACCGCGTTGGGCGCGGCCTGGCTGGCAGGTATGCGCGCGGGCGTGTGGCCGGGGATGGAGGACTTTGCCAAGGGCTGGGCGGTCGAGCGGCAATTTACCGCCAGGATGGAGCCCGCAGATCGTGACGAGCGCTATGCGCGCTGGAAACGGGCCGTGAGCGCCGTTCTGGGCGTCTGACGCCAGAGCAGGTTTCAACTTTGCCGGGCGCTGTTTTGCCGGGCGCAGTGACAAAAGTGCCCTGGCGGAACATGCGGAATACAATGACACGCCATATCAAGATCATCGCCACGCTTGGCCCGAGGTCGAACACGCCGGAAGCTGCGGCCAACTCTTTTCTGGAACGAAAGCGCAAGCCATGGGGCAGGACGTGCGCGCGGCATGGTGCAGCCTGAACCGATCAGCAGGTTCAAAAAGCAGTCTAATTGCCGCCAGGTACTCCCCAACGGTCGGGGCGTAGCTCAGGCGTCGCGCGTTGCCCTGTCGAAATCGTCTGCCATGACACTGTCGTGCCCAGAGGACGGGTCGATATGCACATGGCTGCCGATGCCGCCGCGCAGGACATATCGCGTCGAGTGTCTGGCGCGCGTGCCCCATTTCGCCACCGATTTCCACGATCTTGCCGTCCTCAATGCCGATATCCGCACTGAACACGTCGGCGGCGGTTGCGACGGTGCCGTTGGCAAAGACCGGATCAATTGACATGACGGGTTTCCTTTCGGTCGGGCAGGGGGCAGGATATCGTGTTCCTGTAAGATCAAAATAGGAGGCCCGATGACGATCCCGGCTTTGGCCCATGCGATTTTGCAAGCGCGGCACGATCGAAGACGCGCATACCTTGTCGATGCGCCGCTAGACGCCGCGTCTGCCTATGCGGTGCAGGCGGCCGTTGCCGTCGCAACGGGTCCTGTCGGCGGGTTCAAGACGGCGCGCAAACCGGGGGCTGCGCCGATCATGGCGCCGATTTTCGCGCGTGACATTCACCCCAGCGGCACGCAGCTTTCCAGCGCGTTCGGCGGCAAGCTTGGGATAGAGCTTGAACTCGGCTTCCGGGTGACGGCCTTGCCTGATCTGGCCGCCAGCGACCTGACCGCGCAACTGGCCAAATGTCTGGAACCGCTTGTCGTGATCGAGACTGTCGATACACGGCTGCACGGCCCGGACAGCACCGCGCCGCTGGTCCAGTTGGCCGATAACCAGATCAATGCCGGGCTTATCACCGGCCCGACGCTGCACGGGTGGGATGGACGCAGTTTCGCGACAGTGCAGGCCCGCATGATGGCGGGCGATACCTGCTTGCTGGATGGCCCCACGCAAGTGCCCGGTGGCGATGCCTTGGCCAGTGTCGTGGGGCTTTTGCAGATGGTGGGCGACCATTGCGGCGGGGTGCAGGTTGGGCATGTCATCATCACAGGGTCATTGCATCCGCTGACCTATGTCGATCCCGGCACGCAGGTTGCGGGGCGTATTGACGGGATCGGAGAGATTGCTGTCACGATCGGATGATCCGAGCCTGTCAGGCCCCGTCCTGCGCCATGGCGGGCCATTGAAACCCACCATGGGCGGCTTCCAAGCGTTCTGCCAGATCAAGCAGAATCTCCTCGCTGCCCATGTCGCCAATCAGTTGGACGCCAATGGGCAGGTCGTCGCTTGGGGCAGGTAGGCCGATGGCGGGCAGACCCGCCGCGTTGACCCAGCCGGTGTAGACCGCATGTCCGCGCGGGCCGACGGGCTGGCCGTCGATGACCGGGGGAAAGGCCTCTGTCGCGGGCCATGGCATGGCGGCGGAACTGGGCATCAGCACAAGGTCGATCTGGTCGAAGAACTGCGCCGCCGCGTTGCGCAGATCGCGCACGATATCGAGGATCGCCCAAAGCTCTGGCCCGGTAGAAACGGCGCCTCGCGCCGCCATCTCGCGGTATTTGGGTGCGGCGGCATCGGCCACAGCGGTGTCCGACCCCAGATATCGCGCTAGCCCGATTTCCGCGACCCGGCCCCAAACTGCCGAAAGCGGCGACAGGTCCAAGGGCAAAGTCCCTTCGGTAACGTGACATCCCATCCCGGCCAACCTGTCCGCCACCGCGCGGGTGGCTGACAGGATCGCGGGGTCGCAGGGGGCCTCGTCCAGAACATCAAACGCCAGCCGCGCGTCGCGCGCGCTGCGGGCGATGGGGCCTGCCACCTCGAAATCCAGCAAGACCTGCGCCAGCCCACCGGCGCGGGGCACCCGGCCCAGCCCCGGTTTCAGCCCGACCAGCCCGGTATAGCCCGCGGGCCGCCGGATCGACCCGCCGCCATCGGTGCCCAGGCCCAGCGTGGCCAGCCCCGCTGCCACGGCCGCGACCACCCCGCCGCTGGACCCGCCGGGGGTCAGCGCCGGGTCGAACGGGTTGCGGGTGGGGCCGAAGGTCAGGTTGTCGGTATAGCCCTCGACCGCGAATTCGGGGCAGTTGCCCTTGCCCAGCAGGATCGCTCCCGCCGCGCGCAATCGCGCGACGGGCAACTCGTCCGTGGTGACGCGGCGGCGGGCCAGTTCGCTGTTGCCCCAGGCGGCAGGCATCCCGGCGGCGCACAGGTTGTCCTTCACGATCATCGGCACGCCATCCAGCGGGCCACGCGGCTGGCCTGCGGCCCAGCGTTCCGTCGCGGCCCGCGCCTGTGCCTGCGCATCGGCGTTGCGGGCCGAATAGCAGCCCAAACCGCCATCCAGCCGGTCGATGCGCGCCAGAGCCTCTGTCAACGCCGCGTCGGGGGTGATGTCCTGCGCCGCGTAGCTTTTTACCAGCGCTGTTGCGTCCATTGTCCACATCGTGCCTGTCACCCCATCATCGTCCGGGGCAGCCACAACACGAGGTCTTGCCAGAAGATCAGCAGCACCGTGAAGGCCAGCATGATCAGCGCATAGGGAATGGCCCCCTTGATGACATCCATGAACGGCCCCCGGTCGGTGCGCACGCCATGCACGACATACAGGTTCATGCCGACAGGGGGGGTGATCATGCCCAGCTCGCTCATCAGCACCACGAAGATGCCGAACCAGATCGGGTCGATCCCCAGCGCCGTGATGACCGGTATCGCGATGGGAATGGTCAGCACCTGCATGGACAGCACATCCATGAACATGCCCAGCACCAGGTAGAAGACCATCAGCGCGAATAGCAGTTCCACAGGGGTCAGCCCGAAGCCCGCCACCCATTCGGTCATGGTCCGCGCAACCCCGCCCAGGGCCAGCGTGACGTTCAGGGTGAAGGCCGCCGCGATGATCAGCAGGATCATGCCGGACGTCTTGGCTGTCTGGCGGAAGCAGATATCGAGGAAGGCGAAGCTGAGCTTGCCATCCCACCACACGAAGCCAAGCGCCGTCACCACGGCCAAGGCGGCGGATTCCGTCGGCGTGGCAATGCCGGTATAGATGGACCCCATCACGATCAGGAATATCAGAGCGGGCGGCACAAGATGTTTCAGCGCGCGCAACCGGTCGACGCGCGGCACGACCGGTTGTTCCTGGGTTGCGTCGGGCCGCCAGTAATGTTGCGCCGCGATGAACAGCATGAAGATCAGCGTCAGCAGAATGCCCGGCACGATCCCCGCGATGAACAACTGCCCGATCGACACCCCGGCGAGCGATCCGTAGACCAGCAGGTTCACAGAGGGCGGGATCAGAATGCCCAGAGTGCCCCCGGCGGCCAACGACCCCAGCGACCGCGATGAACTGTAGCCGCGTTCATCAAGCGAGGGTAGCGCGACGGTGCCGACCGTGGCCGCCGTGGCCACGGATGACCCGGAGGTGGCGGCAAACAGCGCCGAACATCCGATATTGGTATGCAGCAACCCGCCCGGCAGCCGCCCCAGCCACAGCGCCAACGCGCCATACATGCGGTCGGCAATGCCCGAGCGCAGCAGCAATTCGCCCAGCAGGATGAACAGCGGAATGGCGGTCAGCACGTTTTCGTTCTGCACGCCCCACAGCACCGGCCCCATGGATTGCATCAGCACCGGGCCAAACAGGATCATCCCGCCGACCACGCCGATGACCACCATCACCACCGCCACGGGAAAGCCGATCAGCAGCATCCCCATCATCACGGCAAACCCGACCAGAACGTCCGTTGCACCCATCATGTCGTGTTACCCCTTGCGCTGGCGTTGGTTGGACAGTTCTTCGGCCAGTTCTTCCGCCGCCCCCTTGGGGTTGAACTCATTGGCCAAGTCGGTGAAGCGGCGCTGTGCCAGCAGCCAACTGGCCCGGAACGACAGTCCGATCGCCGCCAGCGAAAATACCGCCAGCGCGCCATACCACGCGGCTTGTGGCCAGATCAGCGGGGTAGCCCATGGCGTGGGCGCGGTGGACCCGTAGGCAAGCGTATCCCGCACCACGAACCAGCCGACATACAGCAGGAAGACGCCCAGCAGCGCCATTGACACGGCTGCCAGCCAGTCGATCACGGCTTGCATCCGGGTCGGGAATTTTCGGTGCAGGATGTCGATGCGGATATGCGCGCGTTCGACCAGGGTCACGATGAAGGCCAGCGACGACCCGAAGGCCAGAACATAGCCACCCAGCTCATCCGCGCCCTGAAGCGAGGTGTTGGCGACTTTGCGCAGCACCGTTTCCAGCGCCACGAAACCCGACAGGAACAGCAGGCTGGCGCCGAAAATGCGGCTGGTTAACGTTGCAAGGCGGTCCATGGGCGGTGTCCTTTGTCAGAATGGGCCAGCCGCGCGGCTGGCCCTGTTGGCATCGGCAGATCAGAAGCCCCGCGCGGCGCCGACAGTGTCCATCCATGCCGCCGAGCAACCGGGGTTGGACGCGTCACAGACCTCTTGCCAGGTCGGGAAGGACACTTCGGTCACGGCATTGTCGATCAGTGCGCGGTCAGCCTCGGTCACTTCCACCAGCGTCAGGTCGTATTCAGTACCGGTTTCACACGGGGTCTGGCCGACATTGCAGTTGACCGCGTCATCGAACAATTCTTCCGAATAGGTCCAGATTTCTTCGATCAGTTCGTCGAAGGCAGCTTGAAGCCTGGTCTGTTCGTCTTCGGACAGGCTGTTCCAGCGGTCCAGATTTATGCCATAGCCGTTCATGGCCACCTGGAAGGCCAGCGGCATCATGTAGCTGCTGACTTCGGGCCAGCCGGCGGAATTGGCCGAACTGGGGCCGGTGATGGCGCAATCGACCACGCCACGCGCCAGCGATTGCTGCACGTCGGGAAAGCCGATCGGCACCGGCGTGCCCCCGACCGAAGAGACGAAATTCGCAAGGTTCTGGTCATAGACCCGCACTTTCAGGCCTTCCAGATCGGACAGTGACGCGAATTCGGGTTCGCAGAACAGCACTTGTGGACCGAAGGGCCAGACACCCAGAAGCTTGGTGTTGAAGGTCTCCTGCAACCGGGCATCGACCACCGGGGCAAAGGCTTCGCCGGTGACGCGCCCCGTGTCGTAGTCGGGATTCAGACCGACAAGGTCCAGCCCCAGGATGGTCGGCTCATCGCGCGACACCTGGCTCAGCCGCAAGGAAATGATGTCGAACAACCCGTTCGACAGCACGCGCAACTGCTCGGTGTCCTTGATGCCGGTCACGTCCACCGGCTGGTAATCGGCAGTATGGTCCAGCCCGGTATTTTCGGCGAAGTTTTCGAAGAACGGTTGTTCGACATTGGCCTGGATCAGCCCGGTCGCAACCGGCTGACCCATCACGCGCAAGGTGTCCGCGCCAAGCGGGGCCGCAACGCCAAGGGCAAGGCAGGTGGTCAGGATCGTGGTTTTCATGGGTATAACCTTTCAGTCTGTTGGAAGGGGAGTGTCCTGCGCCGGGTTCGTCCCGGTCTTGGACAGCGTGGCGACACGCTGAAACACGCTGCCCCAGCCGGTCACGCGCGCCGGGTCCAGCCCGACGGATGCCATGCAGTGGGCGGCGGTGATCGCCACGCTGTCGATAACGGGAATGCCGGTTTCGTGTTCCAGCGCCTGCGCGATGGGCGCGCCCCGAAAATTGGTGCAGATGACGGCAATGGCGTCGGGCCGGGCGGCGGCGACATCGCGGACCATCCCGGCGACTTTTTCGGCGCCATAGGTCGCGAAAGAGAAATTGCCCCGGTCCTCCAGCCGCGCGTCGGCGACAACCCGAATGCCCCGCGCGGCGTAGTTTGCGATGATGCGGTCCTGGATTTCCGTCAGGTAGGGGGTGACAAGGCCAAGGGTTTTGACCCCCATGTCGCGCAACAGCCGATCATAAGCCAGCATGGTCGAGGTGGTTGGCATACCGGTTGCCGCCGCGATCGCGGAACACAGCGCGCGGTCGCGCTCCAACCCCAGCCAGGCCGCCGATGTGCCGTTCCACGCGATCAGGTCAAGCTGCGCTTCGGCCAGCCGTTCGGCGGCATCCAGAACCGGCCGGTCATCGAACTGGCTGACGGAATCCTGCGACAGCGAAATCTCGACCACGCGGAAGCGCCCGAAATGCACGCTGCCGGTTTCGCCGAAAGGCGCGAACATGGCAGAGGTGTAAGGTTCCAGCACCGTGTTGGAGGACGGTGTCAGCATACCCACGCGGCGCGGAAGGAGTTTTGCAGGTGCGGTCACGGTGACGAGCCTCATCAAGCTTCGGCAAAATGGAATGCCATTTGATGATGTGTGGTGTCAGGCCACGACCATTTCGGCGACAAATTTTACGGAAATTATCCGAAAAACTTGGGAAATGCTCAATATTGACGCGCTTTGCGTCGTCCGGGGCAACGATTGGCCCAATTATCGTGCAAAATGGAATGCCATTTTTCTGATTTGGACTCAATCGATCCGGCTTGCCCCGGCGATCTGCATTTCCAGCATCTGTGACACCGTGGCACCGGTATGGCGCAGATGAACGCCCCAGACCTGCGCTGCGCGATCCACATCGCGCGCGCGCAGGGCCGCCATGAGCTGGTCATGCTCATCAACCGCTTGCGACCAGCGATTGTCATCCATGATGGCCATGAACCGACCGCGCATGGCGCGCAGCATCAGGCGGCTGTGGCTTGCGATCAGAACCGGGTTCCCGCAAGAGGCGATCACCAACGCATGTATCTTGGAATTCGTGTCGAAATACGGCTCCAGCGCGGCGGTGCGGTGGTATTCGGTCATCCGCGCATGCAGGATTTCCAGGTGATCCAGCACATCGGGCGTGATGGTCTCGGCCAAACGCCGTGCCGCGAGGCTTTCCAGGCTGGCGATCACGTCGAACAGGTCGAGCGCCTCCGCGGGCGTGTAGCCGGCCACCTCTGCCCCACGATGGCGCGAAATTTCGATCAACCCATCCACGCGGAGCAATTTCAGTGCCTCGCGAATAGGCGTGCGCGAGACGTTCAACTCATCCGACAGCTTGCGCTCGACAATGCGGTCGCCTGGGGTCAGTTGCCCTTTGACAATCCGCTCGCGCAATACATCGGCCACCATTTCCGCAACCGCCGTGGCGTCGCCCGCGTCCGGGCGCAGGGGGGCATGACCTGTTTGGCGCTGCGGTTCGATCATGCGTCCTGTCCTCTTGAAAATACCTTGCCCAAGCCTGCCTGCACGGCTGGGCACAAGGCAAGTGGAAAAACGCCGGGCCACAGGGTGCCCCGCGCTCGTGCCGGTTCGGGCCTATCCAAGTTCCAGAGTGGCGGTGGCATGGCCATGCGGCAGCAGGGTTGGGACCGTGCCGCGCACCATGCGGGCGGTCGCGAAACTGGTCTGAAACGCCAAACCCTGCAAACCCGCCGCGAAACCTGCCTGATCCGCAGGCACATCTATCGTGGCGCGTCGCGTGCCAAGGACCTGCGCGGCACTGGCCGACAGGCGCAACGCGGTGTCCGCGTCGGGTGCAATGACCGGGCCGATCTTGCATCCGTCATGGCACAGGCGCGCGGTGGCAAAGCCGGTGCCATCGGCGGTCATGACACTGCGGCGCGTCGCAGTCGGGTACAGCCATGCCTGCATGAACCGGTCGCGGGAATAGCCCTGCACCGCCGCGTCCAGCGCCACCAGTGCCGGTATGTCGGCGGGGTGGATCGTGCGGATGTCGTCATGGCGGGCAGGCGGTAAATCGCCGCGCCACCGCCGGGTTTCACCGATCTTTCGAAAACCGGATTTCGCGTAATTGGCCTGTTGCGCGGCAACCCCGTCCAGCAGGACGCGGCGGGCACCGGCATGGGTCAGCGCATGATGCCACAGGCGCAACCCGATCCCGCGCCCGCGCCAGTCCGGCAGGCATAGATACAGGCCAAGGAACGCGGTCGAGCCATCATGGTTGACCACGGAAATACCCGCGACCGGCTGGCCTTGCGTCTCTGCCACGAAAAACCCGTGCGGGTCGGCGGCGTGGAACGGGGCGGCATCGTCCAGACCGGGGTTCCAGCCTTCTTGCGCGGCCCAGTCCAGGAGTGTCCCGACCTCTGTCACGGTTGCTGTCCGGCAGGTCACACTCATGTCAGGGCATCGCGCAGGTTGATCGGGGGCGTGGCCTTGGGGCGCAGGTCCAGCGACGACACAAGGTCCAGCAAATGCCCTTTCATCAGTTCTTCGGCCTGATCGCCGTCGCCGTCGGCCAGTGCACGAATAAGGGCGTGATGCGCGTGGCTTTCGCACAGTGCCGTGCGCCGCTGCCAATACAGCGCTATAATCAACGAAGATTGCGCGACAAGCTGGGTGATGAACCCGAATATCGTGGCCTGATCGGCAATGCGGGCAATTTCGATATGGAACAGCCCGGACAGCCGCAAGGCGCGACCGGGGTCGCCTTGGTCCAGGGCGTCGTGTTCGGCGGTGATATGCGCTTGCAGCAGGGCGATGGAGTCGGGGGTCATGCGCTGCGCGGCAGAACGCGCGGTGCGCGGTTCCAGCAGGGCACGCGCTTCGAACACCTCGCGCGCTTCGCGCAGGCCCGGTTGCGCGACGAAAGCGCCACGGTTGCGCTGGATCGTGACCAAGCGGTCATGGGCCAGCCGTTGCAATGCCGTGCGCACCACGGTGCGGCTGACGCCGAAAATCTCGCCCAGATCATCCTCTCCCAGCTTGGCGCCGGGTGCGATGCGATGTTCGTGAATGGCCAGGGCGATCCGGCCCGCAACGGTCGTGCTGGTTCCGGCAAGGGCGTCGGCGGCATCTTCCATGGGGCCTCCTTCCATTCGAATCATAGGCCGCGCGGGGCGCAAAGGCCAATCGGAAGCGCCATGTGCTGCATGGCGACAATATTGTATACAATTTTTGATTAAAACGTAGACGATAGATAATACAACCGCCAAAACAATTGGCATCGCGCCAATTTTCGGTGGGCACCAGCCAAAGAGGCCTGACATGCGGCCCGGCACGCTGTCTAGCGTTGGCAAAAGCAACGAGGGTGTCATGCGCACGGGTCACGATCTTGAAATGGTGTCTGTCACCAAACGCTACCCGGATGGGGCGTTGGCAGTGGACGCGGTCAGCCATTTGTTTCGCGCGGGCAGCTACGTGTGCCTGCTTGGACCGTCGGGCTGCGGCAAATCTTCGACCCTGCGGATGATCGCGGGGCATGAAAGCGTGACCGACGGCAATATCCTGTTGGCCAACAAGGATGTGTCCACGCTGCCCCCGGCCAAGCGCGGCACCGCGATGATGTTCCAAAGCTACGCCCTGTTCCCGCATCTGACGGTTTTGGACAACGTGGCCTTCAGTTTGAAAATGCGCGGCATCGCCAAGCCAGAGCGGCACCGCAAGGCGGCAGAGATGCTGGAACTGGTCGATATGAGCGACTTTGGCGCACGTCTGCCCGCGCAACTGTCGGGCGGGCAACAACAGCGCGTGGCACTGGCGCGCGCGCTGATTACCCAACCAGAGGTGTTGCTGCTGGACGAACCCTTGTCGGCGCTGGACCCGTTCTTGCGCGTGCGCATGCGGGCAGAGCTGAAAAAGCTGCAACGCGAGTTGGGGATCAGCTTCATCCATGTCACCCACGGGCAGGACGAAGCCCTGGCGCTGGCGGATGAGATTGTCGTCATGAACCGCGCCAAGATCGAACAGGCGGGCAGCGCGCGCGATGTGTTCAACGCGCCGCGCACCGAATTCGTCGCGCGCTTCATGGGCGGGCATAACGTGTTGCGCCACGATGGCGGGCTGGTCGCCCTGCGCGCCGATGCGGTCGGGCTTGGGACCGATGGCAAGGCCGCGACCGTGACGGCTGTCGAATACCAGGGTGGCCATGTCGCGCTGAACGCGCGGCTGAGCGACGATCAGGAATTGCTGGCGCTGATCCCGGAAGCCGCCTTTTTCGCCAGCCCGAAATCCCCCGGCGAGGGCGTCACCCTCGTCTGGGACCAAAGCAACCTGCATCCACTTGAAACCTGAACCGGGAAAGGAAACCCCATGTCCAAGATGCGTTACTCACGCCGCACATTGCTGAAATCGGGGGCGGCGGCGGTCGCGGCCTCTGCGCTGCCCGCGCCAATGGTCTGGGCGCAAGAGATCAAGGATATCACCCTGCGCCAATTCGGCACCGGGGTGTCGAACCTGAACGACGTGGCCAACAAGGTGAAGGAAGACCTGGGCTTTACCTTGGAAATGACCGCGCTGGACAGCGACGCCGTGACCCAGCGCGCCGCCACGCAGCCTGACAGTTTCGACATTGCCGATATCGAGTACTGGATCTGCAAAAAGGTCTGGCCCACCGGCAACCTGCAAGCCATGGATACCGCGCGCATTGCCAATTACGACAAGATCGTGGGCATCTTCCGCGATGGCAAACTGACGCCCGACAGCGAAATCGCCCAAGGCACCGCGCCGCATAGCGTGGGCTTTGTCGAGGGGCCGGGCGGCACCGAATTCGTGAACAATGAATCCGGCTGGATGACCCTGATCCCGACCATCTACAACGCCGACACGCTGGGCATTCGCCCCGACCTGATCGGCCGCCCGATCGAAAGCTGGGCCGAATTGCTGAACCCCGAATTCCGCGGCAAGGCGTCTATCCTGGATATTTCCAGCATCGGGATCATGGATATGGCCATGGTTTGCGAAGCGATGGGCGCGATCACCTACGGCGACAAGGGCAATATGACCCGAGAGGAGATTGACGCCACCTTCGCCATTTTCACCGAGGCCAAGAAAGCCGGTCAGTTCCGCGCCTTCTGGAAGTCTTTCGACGAATCCGTGAACCTGATGGCCTCGGGCGAGGTGGTGATCCAGTCGATGTGGTCGCCCGCGATCACGGCGGTCAAGGCGCGCGGCATCCCCTGCGTCTACCAGCCGCTGAAAGAGGGCTATCGCAGCTGGGGCGGCGGGATCGGCCTGTCGACATCGCTGTCCGGGATGGAGCTGGACGCGGCCTATGACTACATCAACTGGTATCTGTCCGGCTGGGTCGGCGGCTACCTGATGCGGCAGGGCTATTATTCCGCGGTGCCCGAAACCTCGAAGAACTTCATGTCCGAAAACGAATGGGGCTACTGGTTCGAGGGCAAGCCCGCGACCGATGTCATCACCTCGCCCACCGGCGATGCGCTGGCACAGGCGGGCGACATTCGCGATGGCGGTTCGTTCGAGGACCGGATGGGCTCGGTTGCCTGCTGGAACGCGGTCATGGACGAAAACCAATACATGGTTCGCAAGTGGAATGAATTCATCGCGGCATGACGCGCGTTGCAGAGGCCAGCATCTGGCCTCTGCTTTTTGCTGACGGGTAAATCACAATGAACCGGAATCTGACATCGCGCCACCTGATAGGCTGGCTGCTGGCCGCGCCGCTGGCGCTGGTGCTGCTGTTGTTCCTGATCCTGCCGATCTGCCTGATCGTGGTGGTCAGCTTCTGGCAATCGACCGCGTTTTCGATGATCCCGGCCTTCAGCTTCGAGAATTACGAATTCCTGTTCGGGTCGCCCGTCACCTACGCGGTCTTCTTCAATACGGTGAAATATGCGCTGATATCCTGGGCCGTGACGCTGGTTCTGGGCTTTACCGTCGCGTATTTCCTGGCGTTCCATGTGCGTAGCCTGACATGGCAGGTCGTGCTGTTCCTGCTGTGCACCGTGCCGTTCTGGACCTCGAACATCATCCGGATGATTTCGTGGATCCCGTTTCTGGGCCGCAATGGCATTGCCAATTCCACGCTCATGTCATGGGGCGTGATCGACGCCCCGCTGGAGTGGCTGCTGTTCTCTGATTTTTCCGTCATTCTGGCCTTTGTCCACCTGTATACGCTGTTCATGGTGGTGCCGATTTTCAACACCATGATGCGGATCGACCGCAGCTTGCTGGAAGCCGCCAATGACGCGGGCGCAAGCGGGTTCCAGACGCTGGTCAACGTGGTCATCCCGCTGACGAAATCGGGCATCATGATCGGGTCGATCTTTGTCATCACGCTGGTGATGGGCGATTTCATCACCGTGCGCTTCATGTCCGGGTCGCAATCAGCGAATATGGGGCGGCTTATTTCCAACGATATCGCGCTGTTGCAATACCCCTCGGCGGCGGCCACGGCGGTGGTGCTGCTGGCCACCGTGCTGCTGATGATCGCGGCGCTGCTGCGCATTGTCGATATCCGCAAGGAGCTGTGAGCAATGGAAAAGCGACCTTTGTCCTTTTACGTCCTCTCCGCCATTTTCGCGCTGTTCCTGCTGTTTCTGTATGGCCCGACCCTGACCATTGGCATCCTCAGCTTTCAGGGGCCGCAGGGCGGGTTGACCTTTCCCATGCGGGGCGTGTCGCTGCATTGGTTCGACCAGTTGTTCCAGCAACAGGCGGTGGGCGATATCTGGGGCAGCTTCCGCCGCTCGCTTGTGCTGGGGCTGATGGTGATGGTCACCACCGTGGTCGTGTCGATCATGGCGGGGCTGGCCTTTCGCAAACGCTTCGCGGGGGCGGGGGTGTTGTTTCAACTTGTCATCGCCAGCCTTGTGATCCCGTCCATTCTTGTGTCGCTGGGCGTGGGGCTGATGTTTTCCCAAGGCGGGTTGGGCGTGCATTGGTCCACAAGCGGTTTCGGGTCGCAGCTGACATGGACGCTGCCTTTCGGCCTGCTTATCATGTTCGCGGTATTCAACCGCTTCGACCCGGCCTTCGAGGAAGCGGCCCGCGATCAGGGCGCCTCCGCGTGGCAAACCCTGCGCCACGTGGTGCTGCCCATCATCGCGCCGTCCTTGATCGGGGTGGCGCTGTTCGGTTTCACGCTCAGCTATGACGAATTCGCGCGCACGCTGCTGACAGCGGGCAGCTACAACACGCTGCCGCTGGAAATTTACGGCATGACCACCAACGTGACCACGCCGGTCATCTTCGCGTTGGGCACGCTGACCACGATGTTTTCCTTCGTCATCGTCGCGCTGTTCCTCGGCCTGTTGAAGCTGTTGCAGGCGCGGCAAACGCGCGCAGGGTCCGACGCGGGCAAAGGCGTGTGATGCGCATTCTGTATATCAACCCGAATGCCACGCGCGCCATGACCGACGGAATTGTCGCGGTGGCGCGTGATGCCGTGCCAGAGGCAGAGATCCTGGGCTGGACCAACAGCGACGGGCCGCCTGCCATCCAGGGCGCGGCCGATGGGGCCGCCGCGCTGCCCGGCCTGCTGGCCATGCTGCCCGCCGCGAAACAGGCGGGCGCCGATGTGATCGTGATTGCCTGCGCCGACGATACCGGGCTGGCCGAAATGCGGGCCGCCGCGCATTGCCCGGTGATCGGGATCGGACAAGCCGCCTACACGCTGGCGGCGCTGTCAGGCTGGCGATTCTCGGTCGTCACCACCTTGGCGGTTTCTGTCCCGGTGATCGACGACAATATACGCGCCTTGGGCTTTGCGCCCTATTGCGCGGGCGTGCGTGCCACCGGGATCAGCGTGCTGGAGGTGGACGCCGCAAGCTCGAGCACGGTGGCGCGCTTGGCGCAAGAGATTGTCCGCGCAGCACAGGATGACCATGTGCAATCCGTGGTCCTAGGCTGCGCCGGAATGGCCCCTTTGGTCCCGCGGTTATATAATGCGAACGTGACCGTTCGGCTGCTGGACGGGGTGCGGGGATCGGCTGTTCTGGCCGCGGCTTTGGGCAAGTTAGGACGGGACGCTCACGCAGAGTGCGAAGTTTAGGGGTTCAGTCCCAGCATCGTGACACGGACATGGTCTCGTCCGAGGATCGCGTGCTTGCGAAAGATAACGAACGGCTTCGGCGCGGTCGCGCGCCGCGTTACCAGCGCTATCAGAGCAGAAACGGAACGGGGTTGTCCAAATGTATCAATTTGGCCTTGCGCCAATCACCCGCCGCCTTGGGTCCGGGGTTGTCCAGATGAACGGCGCGATTTCTTCATCCAGCAGGGGTTTGTCCTTATGGGCCAGGCTTAGCCGATGCACCCCAATCGCAAGATCATCATGTATGGATGCGCTGTAGACGGCGCTGCGAAACCCCGGTTCCGCCAGGCGGCCAAGTGGCGCGGCGGGGAGTGCCGGGACCGCCCGCGGATCGGGCAGGATCAGCAAAACCGGGCGACGCGCTTCCAGCGCTTCGAACATCACGGCGGTCAGGCCTTCTGTCACGACCAGATCGGCATCGGCCAGATAGCCCGAATGCGCCCCGCGAGAAGCATCGTGAACCCCGTCCGCCGGGCAGAGCAGATGCGCCGCGTCCTCGGGAAACAGCCCGCGGTTGGCGGGGCGCTTGCGCGGGTTGGCGATGTCCTTGGCCGTCAGCTTTATGCGCAGGAACATCTCCAGATCGTCGCTGTGCCGGACGACGCCTGCCATGGCGGCAAGCACGGCCAGCGTGTCGAAACAGGTGTTGGTGATGCCCCAGAACCCTTCGGACCACGGCCGGAAATTCGGCACGGCATAAATGCGAAACGGCCCGGCGCGGCGCGGTGCGGGTGGTGTGACCCGACAGCGTGTCTGGATCCGGGCGCTGACGGTTTCGGGCAAAAGATGGCGCGCGCGGGGGCGCAGCGTGGTCATGCCCGGAAAGGCGTTGTACATCGCGCCCAGATGGGCCGCGACCCGCTGGCGTGGCCCGGTGCCCCACGCCGCCAAAGCGCCATGGCTGGCCATGTCACAGGGCACGCCAGCTTTGCGCAAACTGGCCTGAAACCCTGCCACGACCGCATCGCCGACATGGTTGAAACTGGCCTGCACCGGCGCGCCGCGCCGTGCTAGGACGCGGTCCATCGTGGCCTCTGCGGCCGCAAACAGGGTGCGGGTTTCGGCCATGAGCTGGGCCGCGCGCGGGGCAAAGTCAGAGTCGAGCGTAATCTGCGGCAGCGGGATCTCGGCGCCAAGCGACAGGCTGATGCGCAAGGCTTGCGGCGTGCCGGGCCGCAACCGCGTGGCCGCAACCGCCAGCGCGTTCAGAACCATGTCTTGCCAGCCGGGACGGCGGCTGAGGCGCGGTTGCAGGCAGGCGCGCGCCGCGCTCTGTCCCTTGCGCCCGGTCGCAGAGGAAAAATCGAAAACGTAATTCCCTCGCCGCACGTCCCGCGAAGCCCCCGCGCGAAACGCGCCTGTAATATACGCGGTGCCCGACAGCCTGCCCGAAACAGGTTCCAACCCGGCAAGACCTGATTGCAAAAACGGCGCGTCCAGTTTGGCGGCAACTTGGCGCAGGGCATGGTACCGCAACCCTTCGCGCGCCAGAATGGCCAGCATGATGGCGCGCAGCGGGTCGGACAAGGCCGAAAGCTGGGGCTGAAGCTGCGCAAGGTCGGCATCCACGGCGTTCAGCGCCGCGAGTGCGTCCTCGTAGCTTTGCAGATCACCGCCCGAAACATGCGCGATCCCGCGCCGTGTCAACTCTGCCGCGATATGCGCATTGCCTGCCACCAGCCCATATGTCTGCGCGGTCTGTTCCGCCGTATCAAGCCCGGCGCGGTCCTCTATCAGAACCCAAGCGCGCCGCGCCGTGTCAGACGGTGCAGGCATAGAACTGGTTGATCGTGTAACGCGCGGGCATAATCCGGGACAGGGGCGCGTGCCAACCGCGTTTGCAGATATCGTGTTGCGCCGTGATGGTGAAATGGCTGGCGACGAAATCCGTGTTGGCTTGGTAATAGGTGATCCAGCGGTGCCGGTCGGACCCGTCCGCGACCTCGAACCGGTATTGCTTGCCCATATTGCCGCGCTTCAGGCCCTTGATGTAGCTGTAATGCTGGGTATTGGGCAGCGAGACGATCACGCCTTTGCGTGACACCCGCGCTAGTTCGCGCGCAAGTTGATGCTTGCGTTCGACATGTTCCAGAACATCGGTGCAGACGATGCAATCGAAGCTATTGTCGTCGAAGGGCAACGGTTGTTCCAGATCGTGCGACAGGAACTCGACCCCGTTTTCGACCCGGTGGTGCAGGTCCAGCGCGACCAGCCGCCCCGGCGTGACCTGCGCGCGCACCCGGTCGAAGGCCGCCCCGTCGCGCGAGCCGACATCCAGTATGCACACCCCATCCTGCTCGAACGGCTTGAGGTATTCATGTGTCAGCACGGAGCGGGGGCGGGTGTCGACTTGGTAATGCATTACCACGTCCTTTCGGTTTTTGAGAAATACATGCTAATAAATTTAGTATAGCAAAGCTACAAATTGTCTAGTTTAGATACAACATCCGCGACAATTTCATTCTTCGAAAAAGAAAGCGACGAAAGGTTTACTAGCCGTGGGTAATGGGCTGATAGTAAATCAAAGGTTTCATGCTCCAACGCTTCATATCCTCTGAGAGGAACGCTGTACGATCGTGGTGTCTGTAATATGTGAAAATCATTATATATCGCACCAGCTTTGACCGCGCCTGACGAAATTACGGCTTCCCAAATTTCATTTACCTTTGACGAAGGATTTTCCCAAACGGCCTCTCTAGAGCCAGTTGGACATTCTACGCAAACATAGGTATTTCCTTCATTGTCACATTGATTCCCATATCCTCCTACGTTTGATATTCGAAATGCTACACTGCTTAAATCGAAGTTATGAGAGTAGGTGACAGATGATACTTCATGCAAATCGACCTTAAAGTAGAGCAGGGTCATTGGAACAGGATATATTTTGTCGCTCAGCCTTCTTGATCCTAATATTTGTGTTTCGGTATCGCTCGGGCTAAGAGTTGAAACGATATTATCACATATAAAATCACCAATATTTCGACACTTGACGCTTATGTCCTTGTCCCGGAAATCAAATTTCATATCACCCGTGTTAGAAAAGAAAGACACCCCACGATTTTTCAGAACATCTATAGCTCTTCGTACAAAGCCGCTCATACCGTATTTTGCCGGATAAAAGTTCCGACCAAATTTCGGGCTTGAATCTGGGTATGGCGAATGGAGGTTATTGTCAGATTTGACAGCGATCCTTTCGTCTAAGGTTGGAAAAGTCTTTAAAAGATTTCCAACGTCGTCTGGCAGAAGCTTCACACGCTTGAACAAGCCTTGGTTCAATGCTGATTGGCAAAGATCTTTCGAGGAGTTTCGGTATACTTTTTCTATGCTTGATGCCAATAGTTGCGACGTTGTATCACCAAATCTATTAACAAGGGCTTTATAAAGCGTATTTTGACTACTTTTAGGGAAATTTAGCGCAGCTATCTCTAGCAGTTCAAGCAAGGCTTGTGAAATAAGGGGTTTAGGCAGCAATGACAGGTCTGGAATGGCCAGCCCTGGCGTCGCCCGCTCATTTAAAACGGATGAGTATTGAACTGGGATGCTGACAAAAAAATCATCATCTTCAACCATTTCAAGATAAAAGTCGGTGATGTCTTTTCTATTATTATCGAATAGATGACACCCATAATCTAAATAAAAACCCTCCCACATAATTCCAGAAAGTACGCCACCAAATTGATGGCCTTTTTCGAGAACTGTGACATTTATACCTTTTGAAGAAAGAAAAAAAGCAGCTGCCAAGCCACGGAATCCTGAACCAAGAATAATAATATCTCGTTTTTTCATCAGCCCGCCTTTTTGCAAATAATATTCCAGTTAGCAAATATTTGTATTGGCCTTGGCTCAGTTTGAATTGTTTCCTGATGGGAAAGATTTATTATTTCAAAATTTGGTTCAAACAAATCAGCTACACCAGCCATGCCATATAGTGTTATTTGGCCAACTCCAGAAAAAGGCCCTTCCGTGTCCAGGAGCACGCCGTCGTCGCCTTTGCGCCCGCGCGTGGTGGCGCGGTCGGAATAAATCTCGGCATACATCAACCCGCCGGGCCGCAGCACGCGGGCGGCTTCTTCGACCGCCTTGCGCGCGGCGCTTGTGGGCGCCATGGAGACGGCCCCGCGCTCCAACACGATGTCGAAGCTGTCATCCGCAAACGGCAAATCGGTGAAATCGCCGGTGACGAATTCGCCCTGCAACCCTTCTTCGGCAAACCGCTTGCGCGCGAAGTCCATCGCCGCGTCGCTGCCATCCAGCCCGGTCACGTCGAACCCTTCGCGCGCGGCGAACCACAGGTTGTTGCCCGCCCCGCAGCCGATTTCCAGAATACGGATATCCGCGCGCGCCCTGTCCCGTGGGGCATGGCGATACAGAAACGTCACAACCGACGAAAACGGATAGCGGTTGAGTTGCCCGCCTGCCTCATATATTTCGTCCCAGATCGGGTCGTAACTCTGCATGAGGCACCTGTTTTTCGATTGACCAAGGGCGCTTAGCATATGGCCGACACTGCGACAAGCGCGTTCTACGTGCCCGGTTTCATGGACCTGTCGAAGTACCGGCTGGAGCGGACAGAGCCGGGGGCGGCTTGGGACAAGGTGGTCGAGGCCGCGCCAGAAGGCACAATCTTCAGCCTGAGCGCCTTTGTCGAGGAGGTGGACGCAACCCCGGCCCTGTGGCTGTGCCACAAGGGCAACCAATTTGCCGGCGCAGTCGCTTTGGCCGAAAGCCGGGAAGATCCGCGCCGCACCGTGCTTGCGCCGCATATCATCCATGGCGGGATCATGACCGCCCCGCCTGCCGCGCGGCAGAACCCCGCGCAGGCCTTGGCCGAGCAGTTCCGCACCACCGCCGCCTGTTTCGCCGGGCTGGCCGAGCGGTATTCCGAGCTGCGCTTTGCCACCGCGCCCGCGCTGGCCGATCTGCGCCCGGTGCTGTGGCACAATTACGGGGCTGACGGGCCGAAGCCCGCACTTGATCTGCGGTATACCAGCTATCTGCCGCTGACGCCCCATGCGGGCACGATGGAGCAATCCGCGCTTTACGCTGGCTGTAACAAGTCGCGCCGCCAAGCCTTGCGCTACGCGCGCGACAGCGGGATCACGGTGCAGGCGAGCACCGATATCGACGCGTTTCTGGACCTGTATGCCCGCACCTTCGCGCGGCAGGGGCTGGAGATGGCGGCGGGAGAGGCCGATTTCCTGCGCCGTGTCTGCTCCCGTCTGGCGCAAGAAGACCGCTTGCGGATATTCGCCGCGCTGACGCCAGAGGGCGATCTGGGCAGCATTGTCGTTTTCGGGTTGGACGCCAAACGCGCCTATTACCTGTATGGCGCGAATGAACCCGAATTGCGCAACGATCATTGCGGGTCGATGGCCCTGTTTCACGCGTTGCACAGCCTAGCGCAAGAGGGCGTGTCAGAGACCGACCTGGAAGGCGTGAACAGCCCCAAACGCGGGTATTTCAAGCTCAGCTTCGGGGGCGATCTGCGTGCTTATTACCGGGTGTCCTTGGTGCAGGGCTAGGCGATCAGCCCGTGTTCGTGCAACACGCGCAGCTCTGCCACCACGTCTGCTAAATTGGCCCCGATCCGGGCGCAAATGTCGAACACGCTGTTGGTGCCGTCGCAATAGGCGATCACGTTCATCCGAAACCGCGCGGGGTGAATGGCCTGCTTTTGGCTGAGCGTGGGGTATAGCCCGCGCTTGCCGAGTTGCGGCTCTCCAAGCACGGTGACGCAGGGCGCGCGCGGCAATTCGAACGCGTCGATGATGCTGCGCATCACGGCATGGCTTTCGCCCAAGCCGGTTGGCGTGACCAGCGTCAGGTCATCGGCGCTTGTATGATATTCGGGGTAGGTGGCGTATTTGCTGCGGCAATACCCCGCCACCGGCAAATCGACCCCCGGCGCGCAGAATTGCCGCTCGTCCGACCCGCGTTCCAGAAAGCTGTAGCGTTTGGCCGTGTCGTGCGCTTGCAGCGCCGCCGCGAGCGCGCGGTCGGCCAAGGTCGTGCCATAACGCGATTCCACATGGCTGAAGGCGCGCTCATCGCCCACGCAGGACAGCACGAACCCCGCCTGAACATGGGCTTTCAGATGGTCCAGATGGCGCGACAGATAGGCCACCGCCCCGATGGTTTCGGCCAGAAACAGGAACCGGTAGGACATGCGCCGCCGGGGCAGGGCGCGGATATACTCGGCCAAGGCTGTTGCCAGAACCGGGCCGGACAGTTCGTTATTGGCCATGGACGGGTGGCAGATATAGGTGGAAAACAGCACCTCTTCCGGGCTGTCGCCGGGGATCAGCAGATCGCCCAATACCAGTTCGCCATCGGCCAAGCTGCTGTCTATGACCGCGTGGTAGCGCCCCTCTGGCAGCGCCTGTTTATGGGTTTCGGCCATGCAGAACCCGACGCGCGGGGTGTAATAGCTGGTCACATAGGGGATGACATCGGGCTGGTCCGCTTGGGTGTAGATCAGCGGCAACAGGTCCGCGCGGTCCAGTTCTGCATCCAGCGGGCCGGAATAGCCCATGACATGCAGGGTGTTGCGGCTGAATTCGGCAAAGCGCTGGCCGCTTTCATGCTCGATCCACGCATCGCGGATGGTCCATTCCTGCGGCACGGTCCAGTCAAAGACCTGCGCGCCCGTGGCAAAGCGGTGGCGCTGCAAACCCGGCAGGCGATATTCCAGCCAATCGAGCGTCTGCCGAATACCCGGCCCGGTGATGGACCGGCAGATCGGCCACAGATCATGCGCCCAAGCGTGCATCCGCGCGCCTGCGGCTTGGTCAAGTTGCTCCATCTTGCGGCCTTTCCGTGGTTTAGTGGCATATTCCCTCGCGCCTCGGGCAAGGGCAAGGGCGTGGCTTGCAGTTTGGCGCCTGTCTGGCTACGAAACCGCATCCAGAGGGGGCGCGCGAGACATGACGATCAAGCTATTCTGCGTGGCAATGTCCAAGACCAACGCGCCGATCCTGAAAGCGCTGACCGAACAGGCGGCTGATGACGTCGAGCTTGTGTTGCATATCGGCGGGATGGATGCCGATTTTAAAGGCACCTCGCTGAGCCGTATGACCCGCAAGGCCGGGCGACGTGGACACCTGATGCAGGGGGATTTTCACGCGGGCGCGGCGATGGCGCTGTTTCAATCGCCCGAGTATGGCCGCGCGATGATGGAATTCGCCGCTCATATGGAACGGCGCGACGCGATCAACGACGCTCGCCCGCACCAAATTCGCCACATTCAGGAATATGTCGATTACTTCCACATTCTGGCCGATGCACTGGCGCGGCAGATTGCCGAGTCCGGCGCAACCCATGCGCTGTTTTTCGAAATCCCGCATCTGGGATATGACACGATCGCCTATCAGCTTGCGCGCGCGATGGGGTTGAAAATGATCATTCTGACGCAGGCGCAATTCGACGGAAAATTCCTGTCGATGAATACGCTGGACGATCTGGGCTATTTCCCGTCGGTTGCCGCCCCGCCCTTTGTCATCGACCAATCCGAGCGGCCGGAACTGTTCTACATGAAAGGCGTGGGCCAGGAAAAAACACGCGCCGGGCGGCTGTCCCTGTCCGAGGGCGCGCGCATTGCCGCGTCGCAGCTTTACCGCGACCCGGCCAGCTTGCTGGCACCGGGGCATTTGCTGGGGCTGTTGAAGCGCGCGCGCCGCATCCGCGCGGGCCTGCCCGATTGGCGCGACCCGTTCGCCGGGTTCTTCCACCAGCGCGACCTGGCCTATTTCGAGCACCTGCTGGAGCACGAGGATGGCCCGGTCGATCTGGACGGCGACTACGTCTATTTCCCGCTGCAATACGAGCCGGAAATGACCACCGGCGCGCTGGGCGGCATCTATGCCGACCAGGCGCTGGCAATCGAACACTTGGCCGATATGTTGCCCGAAGGTGTGCGCATTCTGGTCAAGGAAAACCCCAAGCAGATGGGTCACAATCGCGGCCCGATGTTCTTTCACCGGCTGCGGCGTATTCCGGCGGTGCAATTCCTGCCCTCGCATGTCAGCACGCATGTTCTGACCGCGAAAGCGCGTTTCGTCGCCTGCGTGACCGGCACCGCCGGGTGGGAAGCGATCCGCCAAGGCATTCCCGCGCTGACCTTCGGGCGCGCGTGGTATCGCGGTCTGCCGGGGGTCGTGCCCTATGCGCCGGGGCTGAGTTATGAAGATGTCGCGGGGCTGCGTTGGGACCATGCGGCGCTTGAAGCCCGCTGCGGGGCGTTGCACGCGCGGATGCATGACGGCTACACCAACCGCCATTACCTGAGGGTCGCGCCAGAGACCGACCCAGAGGCAAATGCAGCCCTTTGTGCGCGCCAAATCCGGGAGTTGATAACCGGACGTCTCGCGCCAAGTTTTGATGAGAACGTGGCGCACAAGGCTTGAAGATATTGAAAACCCGTGTGGTCACGGGTAACACGCGCAGGACAGGCTTGCCGTGTCGGTTTGGGATCGTTCAGGCCGTTCATGTGTCTTCGGGACCACCGGGGACTTCTTCGAAAGTGTATTCTGCCCATGCTGCGTGATGCGACCATTCTTGTAACCGGGGGCACGGGCTCTTTCGGGCATTGCTTCGTGCCCATGACCTTGGCGCGGTATAATCCGAAAAAGCTGATCATCTTCTCGCGCGACGAGATGAAGCAATGGGATATGGCCAAGCTTTACGGCGACGATCCGCGCGTGCGGTTCTTCATCGGCGATGTCCGCGACCGCGAGCGGTTGTATCGCGCATTCGACGGGGTCGATTACGTTGTCCATGCCGCCGCGACCAAGATCGTGCCCACGGCGGAATACAACCCGTTCGAATGTATCAAGACCAATGTGAACGGCGCGATGAACG
>JAAAPG010000177.1 GCA_009908405.1 Alphaproteobacteria bacterium
GCGGTGCTGGCGCCGGTGCTGGCGCCGGTGGTGGTGCTGGGGGTCTGGGGGATGGTGCGGCGGATCAGGGCGAAGTTTGAGTAAGGGTTCGCTGCAATAATGAGTGTCTCTCAATATAGTTCTATCTTTGGATCGCCCCCGTTGCTGGAAGCTTTCACCTCTATACCTGCTACGCCATCATCAATAATTGAATTTAGAATAGAAACCCATGTGTTGCAGGGGATTGATATGGCCCGCACAAATTGGTTGCGTTCTGATGCGACAAAGAATGCATCGATATTAGTCCCTGCATCGTTTGCAATAAACTCAAGGGTGAACGAATGCAGTATTTCTGATGCCAAGTTGTAGGGAGCCATGTTGAGCGGTTCGGGCTTTTCCATTTCAAACCATTCGAAAATACTCACAGATCCTAGTATAGACAGCGTAGTGTGAGGCTCAGGCATTTTTGCGCCATAACCTAGAACTGGAATTGATTTTCCCTTCAGTCGATCGGTGACTTTATGGCTATCAATAAGACGACGCACTACCATCGCTGACTGAAACAGTGACTTCTCGACCCGAAATCCGCTTTCGCCACCCCAAACATCTTCATCTCTATCTTGAATATGGCGCGGTCCCCAAGCTTGAATTTCAGAGACGAGGTCCGCTAACTCTCTTTTCCAGTACCAGCTTTCGAAAATCATGGGACCATATCCCGCTAAGCCGCCCGATCCGCCGTGAACTGCAAGCGGGCCAGCCGCGCGTATAGCCCGCCCTCGGCCACCAAGTCGTCATGCCGCCCCTGCGCCACGATGCGGCCTTCTTCGAACACCACGATCCGGTCGGCCTGTTTCACCGTTGCCAGCCGGTGCGCGATGACCAGCGTCGTGCGGCCTTGCGACAGCTTGTCGACCGCCTTTTGCACCAAAGCCTCTGACTCGGCATCCAGCGCCGAGGTGGCCTCGTCCAGCAGCAGGATCGGCGCGTCGCGCAGGATGGCGCGCGCGATGGCGATGCGTTGGCGTTGCCCGCCCGACAGCATCACCCCGCGCTCGCCCAACTCGGTGGCGTAGCCCTTGGGCAGCTTCTCGATAAACTCATCGGCGGCGGCGGCGCGGGCGGCGGATTTCACCTGGTCATCCGTGGCGCCGGGCCGCCCGAAGCGGATGTTTTCCAAGGCAGAAGTGGCGAAGATCATCGGGTCTTGCGGCACCAGCGCCATGACCTGCCGGAAATCGGTGCGCACCATGTCGCGCAGGTCCATCCCGTCGATCATCACGGCCCCTTGCGCCGGGTCATAAAACCGCATCAGCATTTGCAGGATGGTGGTTTTGCCCGCGCCGGAGGGGCCGACCAGCGCCACGGTTTCGCCCGGTTGCACGTCGAGCGTGACACCGTTCAGCGCGCGCTCCTCCGGGCGGGTGGGGTAGGTGAAGGTCACGTTGTCGAAGGACACCGCGCCGCGCGCCGGGCGGGGCAGGGCGCGGGGCGCGTCGGGGTCCAGCACCGTGTCGATGGCGGTCAGAAGTTCCACCAGCCGTTCCGTTGCCCCCGCCGCGCGTTGCAATTCGGACCAGATTTCCGACAAGGCACCCACGGAGCCGGACACGATCACCGCGTAGATCACGAATTGCGCCAATTCGCCCGGTGTCATGATGCCCGCCGACACGTCGCGCGCGCCGACCCAGAGCGTGCCGAGGATGCCGGCGAACACAAGGAAGATGACCACCACGGTCAGCAGGGCACGGGTGAAGATGCGTTTGCGCGCCACGTCGAAGCTGACTTCGGTCACGCGGTCGAATTCGGCGCGGCTGGCGGCTTCGGCGGTGTTGGCCTGCACGGTCTGCACGGCGCTGAGCGCCTCTGACGCGTTGCCGGAACTGGCGGCGATCCAGTCCTGGTTCTCGCGCGACAGCTTGCGCAGCTTGCGGCCCATGACCACGATGGGCACGATGATGACCGGCACCATCAGCAGCACGAAACCTGTCAGCTTGGCACTGGTCAACGCCAGCAGCGCCAGACCGCCGATCAGCATCAGCGCGTTGCGCAGCGCGATCGACACGGACGACCCGATCACCGACTGGATGAGCGTGGTGTCCGTGGTCAGGCGCGACAGCACCTCTCCGGTCATGATCTGTTCGTAGAACGCGGGCGAGCGGTCGATCACGCGGGCAAACAGCGCCTTGCGGATATCTGCCACGATGCGTTCGCCCAAGCGGGTCACGAAATAATAGCGCAGGCCGGTGCCGAGGGCCAAAAGCCCCGCCAAGCCCAAAGCCGCGCCGAAATACTGGTTGAGCATGACCATTTCGCGCGCTTCGAACCCGTCGACCACGCGGCGCACCGCCAATGGCAAGGTCAGGGTGATCGCGGCGGTGCCGACCAAGGCCATGATCGCCACGATGAGCAGTTTGCGATACGGGCGGATGAAGGGCCATAGACCGCGCAGGGCAGAGAGATTCTTGGATTTGGCGCGCGCATCTTGCGCGGCGGACGTGTCGGTCATGGTGTCTGGCTCTTGCTGCTACCGGGGTGGTGTAGTCAAGCGCCGCGTGTGGGGCAAGCCCTTGGCAGAGGGCATGCGCCCGCAAGCCGCGGCTATCTGGCGCGGCGACCCGGTGTGTCTTTTGAACACGACCTGCGCAATTTTTGTCGCTTTCGCCTCGATGATGTCGGTTTTCCCCGCTGTAGCGCCGCCCATGCAGGCAATTTTCGAAAAAATATATGTCACATGTTTGTTATGTCCCGTTCACTGGCCGGTCGGGGCAACCAACAGGAGAGTGACATGACCGAAATTTACCTGATCGCGGTGGATGGCAGTGACGCCAGCCAGCGCGCACTGAGTTATACCGCCGAACGCGCCAAGGCGGCGGGCGCCAAGGTGGTGCTGGCGCATGTGCTGGAATGGTCGCCCTATTCCTTCCTGACGCAGGAAGAGCTTGCGGAACGCCATGCCCGGCGCAAGCAGGAAGTGGCGCGGGCGGAATCCACGGTTCTTGGACCGATGCAGTCCATCCTGTCAGAGCAGGGTTTGGCCGCCGAAAGCGTGGTCCGCTACGGGCACGTGACCGAAACGTTGTGCGACATCGCCAAGGAAGTCGACGCCACCCAGATCGTGATTGGTCGGATGGGCCAGTCCGGGCTGACTGCGCGGCTGTTCGGCTCTGTCGCGGGCAGTCTGGCACAGGTCGCGCCGGTTCCTTGCACCATCGTTCCATAATGCCCGGAGGCAAATTGATGAAACACTATTCTATCGCCGCCATTTTGGCGCTTTTGGCCGCGTCCCCTGCGCGGGCCAGTATCGGAGAGACGATTGACGGGCTGTTCGCGGCCTCTACCGGGTGGTTCGTGGCGCTTATTTTCGCCAACCTGCCGGGCACCAGTATTCCATGGATCGTGGGCTGGCTTGTCATCGGGGCCGTTGTGTTCACGCTCTATTTCGGCTTCGTGCAGTTTCGCAGCTTCGGCCATGCGCTTGCGCTTGTGCGGGGCAAATATACCGACCCGAAGGACGCGGGTGAGGTCAGCCATTTCCAGGCACTGGCCACGGCACTTTCGGGCACCGTGGGCCTGGGCAACATTGCCGGTGTGGCGGTCGCGGTCAGCATTGGCGGGGCCGGGGCCACGTTCTGGATGATCCTTGCGGGCATCCTTGGCATGGCGACCAAGTTCACCGAATGCACATTGGGCGTGAAATACCGCAACGAATACCCCGATGGCACCGTGTCGGGTGGCCCGATGTACTACTTGGACAAGGGGTTCCGCGAACGCGGACTGCCCCTGGGCAAGTTCATGGCGGTGCTGTTTTCCATCTTCTGCGTGCTGGGCGCGTTGGGCGGCGGCAACATGTTCCAGGCCAACCAGGCCGCCAGCCAGGTGCAAAGCGTGCTGGGCGTGCCGGCATGGATAACCGGGGCGGTGCTGACCGTGGTCGTGTTCATCGTCATCATCGGCGGCATCAAGTCCATTGCGCGGGTGACGGAAAAGGTCGTGCCGATCATGGGGCTGGGCTATGTCGGCGTCGGCATGCTGATCCTGATTGCGAATTACGACATGGTCTTCTGGGCGATTGGCGAGATATTCCGCGGCGCGTTCACCGATAGCGGCATTGTCGGCGGCATTGTCGGCGCGATCATCCAGGGGTTCCGGCGTGCCGCGTTCTCGAACGAGGCCGGCATCGGGTCCGCGCCCATCGCGCATTCGGCCGTGCGCACCAAGGAACCGATCACCGAGGGCTTCGTGTCGCTGCTGGAACCGTTGATCGACACCGTGATCGTCTGCACCATGACGGCGCTGGTCATCATCATCACGCAGCAACTGATGATCGACGCGGAAACCGGCCGCTACATCCTGAATGACGCGGGCGGCGTGGCCACGGTGGGCGACGTGGCGCCGGGCGTGCCGCTGACATCCGCTGCCTTCGGGTCCGCCTTTGGCTGGGCGCCCTATGCGCTGTCCGTCGCGGTCATCCTGTTCGCGTTTTCGACCATGATTACATGGTCTTACTACGGGATGAAGGGCTGGACCTACATCGTCGGGGAAGGCAAGACCAAGGAAATGATCTTCAAGTTGATCTTCTGCTTCTTCGTTTTCGTGGGCGCGGTGTCCAGCCTTGGATCGGTGCTCGACTTCTCGGACGCGGCCCTGTTCGCGATGGGCGTGGTCAACGTGATCGGGCTGTATCTGTTGATGCCGATCGTGAAGCGCGAGCTGAAAAGCTACATGGACCGGCTGGAATCGGGCGAGATCAAGGCCTTCAAGTAACGCGACGCGGTCGGGCCTTCGGGCCCGGCCTTGCCTGTCAGGCGGCCTTTTGCATCCGCAAAAAGGTGAACAGGCCAAGCTTGGTCAGGCGTTTTTCCTCGACCAGGTTCAACGCATCCACCCCCAGCACGCGATCCTTGTGGAAGTTGGAATGCCAGCCCAGGAAATCCGCGAAGGGTGCGAATTTGCGTTCCAGCCAGGCCAGCCAGCCTTCGTCTCGGGCGAAATGGTTGACCAGCAGGATCTGCCCGCCGGGTTTGCACACGCGGGCCATTTCGGCCATCACCTGTTCGGGGTCGGGCACGACGGAAATCAGGTGCATCGCGACCACAACGTCGAAACTGTCATCGGCGAAGTCCAGTTTGCGGGCATCCATCTGGCGCAAGTCGCGCACATGGGCAAGGTTTTCCTCGGCCACCTTGGCGCGGGCGCGCTCCAGCATGTCGTCGGAAAAATCGATGCCGGTGACGTGAACGCCGGGCTTGTAATACGGCAGCGCCAACCCTGTGCCCACGCCGACCTCAAGAACCTCTCCGCCGGTCTGGTTGGCGACCTTCGTCGCGTGCCGACGGCCCGCATGGGTGATCTTGCCGAACGTCGCGTCATAGATCGGGGCCCAGCGTTTGTAACTGGTGGTAATGGCTTCGGGTTTCATCAAATCTCCCTGCGTTTTCCCTAGAGTTGGGGAAGGGGGCAGAAGATTCAAGCCAACATTTCCGTCAGATGCAGATTTGCGCCCTACATCGAGAAGCTGATGCCGCACCCGCAACTGGAAGAGGCATTGGGGTTGTCGATCACGAACCGCGCGCCGATCAGGTCTTCGGAAAAGTCGATCAGGGCGTTTTCCAGGAAGGGCAGCGAAACCGGGTCGACCAGAACCTTGTGGCCGTCACGTTCCAGCACCAGATCATCCTCTGCGGGGGCGTCGAAGCGGATATCATACTGAAAGCCCGAACAGCCGCCGCCATCGACGGCGACGCGCAGGGCCTTGACCTCGCCTGCATCTTCGGCAATCTCGGCCAAGCGGGCGAAGGCCCGGTCACTGACACGCGGGGGGAGGGCGAAAGACATTGGAGCGCTTTCCTGTCATATTTCCGATAACTCCACTCTGATATAAGCGCCATGGCGGCGCGGGGCAAGCCGGACGGAGGGATGATGCTCGAACCCTATGCCACACAGCCCGAGCACTCGCGCGGGCGGGCGCACGCGGAAGCGATGAGCACGTTCCGCTCGCCCTTTCAGCGCGACCGCGACCGGATCATCCATTCCAGCGCGTTTCGACGGCTGAAACACAAGACGCAGGTGTTCATCGAACATGAAGGCGACTATTACCGCACCCGGCTGACCCACTCGATCGAAGTCGCACAGGTCGCGCGCACATTGGCGGCGGCCTTGGGGCTGAATACCGATCTGGCCGAAGCCATCGCGCTGGCGCATGACCTGGGCCACCCGCCCTTCGGGCACACCGGCGAGGATGCGCTATGCGACCTGATGGCCCCCTATGGTGGGTTCGACCACAACGCGCAGGCGCTGCGCATCGTGAGCAGGCTGGAACGCCATTACGCCGATTTCGACGGGCTGAACCTGACATGGGAAACGCTGGAAGGCATTGCCAAGCATAACGGC
>JAAAPG010000203.1 GCA_009908405.1 Alphaproteobacteria bacterium
CGTGGGCATCACCGAGCACGCCGCAGAACAACTGGGCGATGTGGTTTTCGTCGAATTGCCAGAGGTCGAGGCCGTGCTCGCCAAGGGTGACGAGGTTTGCGTGATCGAATCGGTCAAGGCGGCCTCTGACATCATGGCCCCCGTCGATGGCGAGGTGACCGAGGTGAACGAGGCCCTGACCGACAACCCCGCGCTTGTGAACGAGGACCCGCAGGGCGATGCGTGGTTCTTCAAGATGAAGCTGGACGACATGTCCGTGCTCGACGGTCTGATGACCGAAGATGAATACAAGGATTTCCTTGGATAACCCCCTGACTTCGAAGGCTCTTGTTGCATGACCTACACGCCGACCGACTACAACCCCTACGATTTTGCCAACCGTCGCCATATCGGACCGACCCCTGACGAAATGGCGCGGATGTTGCAGGCGGTCGGCTGTGACAGTCTGGACCAGTTGATCGACCAGACCATCCCGGCGGACATGCGCCAGCCCGACCCTCTGACATGGCCCGCCCTGTCAGAGGGCGAGCTGCTGGACAAGATGCGCGCCGTGGGGGCGAAAAACACCGTCATGACCAGCCTGATCGGGCAGGGCTATTACGGCACCGTCACCCCGCCCGCCATCCTGCGCAACATCTTTGAAAACCCGGCCTGGTACACGGCGTACACGCCCTACCAGCCCGAGATCGCGCAGGGGCGGCTGGAAGCGCTCTTGAACTTCCAGACCATGGTGTCGGACCTGACGGGGCTGCCCGTGGCGAATGCGTCGCTTCTGGACGAGGCCACCGCCTGCGCCGAAGCGATGGTCATGGCGCAACGCGGCGCCAAGTCGAAGGCGAAGGCGGTTTTCGTCGATGAAAACTGCCACCCGCAGAATATTTCGGTGGTGCAGACCCGCGCCGAACCGCTGGGGATAGAGGTGATCGTGGGCGCGCCCGAAGATTGCCCCGCCGACCGCGTTTTCGCCGGGCTGTTCCAGTATCCCGGCACCCACGGCAATATTCGCGATTTCCGCCCGCAGATAGAGGCGCTGCACGCCAACAAGGCGCTGGCCATCATGGCCACCGACCTGCTGGCGCTCACCATGATCATGGAACCCGGCGCCCTGGGCGCGGACATCGCCGTCGGCAGCGCGCAGCGCTTCGGTGTGCCCATGGGCTATGGCGGCCCGCACGCGGCCTTCATCGCCTGCCGGGATGCGTATAAACGGTCCATGCCCGGCCGCATCGTGGGCGTCAGTGTCGATGCCCACGGCAACCAGGCCTATCGTCTGTCGCTGCAAACGCGCGAGCAGCATATCCGGCGCGAGAAGGCCACGTCCAATGTCTGCACCGCGCAGGCGTTGCTGGCGGTCATGGCGTCCATGTATGCCGTGTTCCATGGGCCCCAGGGGCTGCGCGCGATCGCAGAGCGCGTGCATGGCCTGACCGAACGCCTGTATCGCGCCTTGCGGGCCGCGGGGGCGCAGGTCGAGGTCAAGGATTTCTTCGACACGATCACGGTCGAGGTCGGCGTGGGGCAGGCCGGTATCCTTGCCGCCGCGCGCGCCGAGGGGTTGAACCTGCGCAAGGTCGGCACCGGCCATGTGGGCATCTCGCTGGATGAAACCAGCGACGAACGCGTCGTCATGCGGGTGCTGCGCGCCTTCGGGATAGACGGTATCCCGCCGCACCGGGGCGAACTTGGCTTTGCCGATGGGTTCCTGCGGCAGTCCGATTACCTGACGCACCCGATCTTTCACATGAACCGCGCGGAAACCGAGATGATGCGCTACATGCGCCGCCTGTCCGACCGTGACCTGGCGCTGGACCGCGCCATGATCCCGCTGGGGTCCTGCACCATGAAGCTGAACGCGGCGGCAGAGATGATCCCGCTGTCATGGCCGGAATTTTCCAGCCTGCACCCGTTCTGCCCACCCGACCAGGCGCAGGGCTACGCAGAGGCCATCTTCGACCTGAAGGCCAAGCTGTGCGAGATCACGGGCTATGACGACATGTCGATGCAGCCCAATTCCGGCGCACAGGGCGAATATGCGGGGCTTCTGACCATCCAGGCCTATCACCGCGCGCGCGGGCAGGGCGACCGCAACATCTGCCTGATCCCGATGTCGGCGCATGGCACCAACCCGGCCAGCGCCAACATGGCGGGTATGAAAGTCGTGGTGGTGCAATCCGCGCCGAATGGCGATGTCGATCTGGACGATTTCCGCGACAAGGCCGCCAAGGCGGGCGACCGGCTGGCCGCCTGCATGATCACCTATCCGTCCACCCATGGCGTGTTCGAGGAAACCGTGCGCGAGGTCTGCGCGATCACGCATGACCACGGGGGCCAGGTCTATATCGACGGGGCGAACCTGAACGCGATGGTGGGCTTGGTCAAACCGGGCGAATTGGGCGGCGATGTCAGCCACCTGAACCTGCACAAGACTTTCGCCATCCCGCATGGCGGCGGCGGCCCCGGCATGGGGCCAATCGGGGTGAAGGCGCATCTGGCGCCTTTCCTGCCCGGCCATCCGCAACTTGGCGGGGCCGAGGGGCCGGTGTCGGGCGCACCGTACGGATCTGCTTCCATCCTGCTGATATCATGGGCCTATTGCCTGATGATGGGCGGGCCGGGGCTGACGCAGGCGACCCGTGTGTCGATCCTGAACGCCAACTATATTGCCGCAAAGCTGCGCGGGGCCTATGACATCCTGTTCATGGGCAACAAGGGCCGCATCGCGCATGAGTGCATCCTCGACACGCGGCCCTTTGCCGAAGCGGGCGTGACGGTCGACGACATCGCCAAGCGGCTGATCGACAACGGCTTTCATGCGCCAACCATGAGCTGGCCCGTCGCGGGCACGCTGATGGTGGAACCGACGGAATCGGAAACCAAGGCCGAGATCGACCGCTTCGTCACCGCGTTGCTGGCCATCCGCGACGAGATCGCGGCGGTCGAACGCGGCGAGATTGACGCCAAGGACAGCCCCCTGCGCCACGCCCCGCACACGGTCGAAGACCTGATCGCCGATTGGGACCGCGCCTATGGCCGCGAAGCGGGCTGCTTTCCGCCCGCCAGCTTCCGGGGCGACAAATACTGGCCGCCCGTGGGCCGCGTGGACAACGTGTTCGGCGACCGCAATCTTGTCTGCACCTGTCCGCCGGTGGACAGCTACGCCGAAGCCGCCGAATAACGCCAAGGGCCGCGATCCGGCCCAGCGCGCGCCCAATTCTTGCCGGGATTGCCTGCGACCCATCAATCCAGTGTCAATGGACGAGGTGGGTCGCATGTTTTGTCTGTATCGCGGTGAAAGGATCGGGATCGCGATCCTGTGCTTTTTAGGGCTGGCGCTTGTAGCCTTGCTGGGCCTGGGCGGCACGCCCATTCATTGGCCTGCCTTCACCGGTGGACTTGCATTCTATGGAATGCTCGCCATGGCAGGTCTGGGCCTGCGTGTGCTGGGCCGGTTTCCGCGCGTTTCGCAGGTTTTGTTCGCGGTCGGTATCTTGCCGATTTTCGCAACGTTTCTGGCCCTGGTCGGATACATGTTCTTTCCGCTGCAACGTCCGCTGGTGGACGAGCTGCTTTTTGCCGTGGATGCCTCGCTCGGGTATGACTGGGGCGAGATGGTCGCGTGGCTTGCCGCACATCCTGACCTGTCCGCGGTCCTGCGCATCGTCTATGGAAGCTCATTTTTTCAACTCGCGGTTCTGTTGGTCTGGCTGGGGCTGGCCGGGCGCAGCGTGGCACTGCAACGGATGGTCGTGACGCTGATGTTGTCCGGGGTTGTGGCAACGGCATTCTGGGCGATTTGGCCATCCTTCGGGCCGTCTGCCTATATCGACATTCCGGCAGAGACCCTGGCCGCATCGCAACTGCTGGTCACGCCCGAGTATGGCGCATTTCTTATGAACATGGCCGAGCAGGGCATCGATGAAATCGGCGGGCATGTGATCCTTGGCGCGATTGCGTTTCCGTCCTTTCACATCGTGATGGCGGTGATCGCGGTCTGGTTTGCGCGCGGAACATGGCTGGCTTGGCCATATGCCGCAACGAACCTGCTGATGATCCCGGCCACGCTTGGTCATGGAGGGCATCACCTGATTGATCTTGCGGGCGGTGCGGCGGTGTTCGCCTTGTGCCATTGGCTATCCACGCGGTGGGTGACGGACGGCACGGACCCACATCCCTTGCCCCGCGCGAACCCCGGCCCCCTCCCGGCCTGAGCCCGCGTCTTGCACCGATACCGGATTGCCGAAGGGCGCTGCGCACCGTTATTCCATGCTGTAGGGCAGGGTGTGGCGGTGGTCATGATCCACCCGCAGCCGCCGTTCCAGCGGCGGGACTGACCGCTGGTGGCAATCCTCGCGCTCGCAGATGCGGCAGGAAATCCCGATCGGGTCGAACCCGCCCGCGCGGTCCATCCCGTCGGCATAGACCAGTGCATCGGCGTGGTCGATTTCACAGCCCAAGCCCAAAGCGTAGCGCCGCACCGGCGCGTGAAACGATCCGCCACCCTTGGCAATCGCGATCGACAAGCAGAAATACTGAACCCCGTCCGGGGTTTCGGCCAGTTGGCGTTCGAACCGGCCCGGTGTTTCAAACGCGCGGTGGACGTTCCACAAGGGGCAGGCCCCGCCGAAGCGCGCGAATTGCAGCCGCGTGGCCGAATGACGCTTGGTGATCGTGCCTGCCTGGTCCACCCGCACGAAGAAGAACGGCACGCCCTTTGCGCCGGGGCGTTGCAAGGTGGACAGGCGGTGCGCCACCTGTTCCAGCGACGCGCCGAACTGGTCGGCCAGCGTTTCCAGGTCGTGGCGGCAGTCTTGCGCGGCAGACAGAAACCGCCGATACGGCAACAACGCCGCGCCCGCGAAGTAATTGGCCAGCCCGATCTTGGCAATCGCGCGGGATTCGTCGGACTGGAAGCGCGCAAGGTCCAGCGTCGCGTCCAGCAGGTCGGATTGGGTCAGCAATGCCACTTGGTGCAGCAATTGAAACGCCTGCGTGGCATGGCTCGCCTTGGCCGATATTTCCAGAATGCCGCTGGCCGGGTCGAACCTGCGCAAGGGCGCGCCGCGCACCATGCGCACGGTGATCTTCTGGCGGGCCAGCGTGGCAATCGCGTGGTCGGACATATCCTGCCCGGCCCCGGCTTGGGTCGCGAAATGTTCGGCGGCGCGGTCCACGGCGTCGATGTAATTGTCGCAATAATGGAAGAAATCGCGCACCTCTTCCCACGGGCTAAGGCGCAGCGACGAATCCTCGCGCCCCAAGGCGTCATCCAGCGCGCCGAGCTGTTCCTGCGCTTGCCGGTACGCGCGGTGCAGGTCCAGGAAGGCCCGCGCGAAGCTGGACGCATTCGCGCCCACCAGCCGCAGATCGGGCAGGGGCGGCGTGGCATTGGCGAAAAGCGGGTCGGCCAAGGCCTCGCGCAGGTCCGACACCAGCCGCTCGCTGTCGCCCGCCGACAGCTCTGTCACATCCAGCCCGAATTCGCGCGCGAGCGCCAGCACCACAGAGGTCGATAGCGGACGGTTGTTGTTTTCCATCTGGTTCAGATAGGGCAGGGACACGCCCAGCCGCGCGGCAAAATCCTTTTGCGTCAGCGCGATCTGGGTGCGAATCTCGCGCAGTTTCGCACCGGCATACAGTTTTTGTTGCGCCATGAAGCACCTTTTGCAAACCCCGCCAAATGGTTTGCAAAGGTCTGCGGGCCGGTCAAGCCCCAATCGCGCGGGCGCGTTGGATGACATACAGGATGCTGCCCACCGCCAGCCCTGTCGTGACAAACAGCATCACGATCAGCGGTTCCGCCCCGCTTCCCGGTTGCAGCAGAACCCCGGCCAAGGCCGACAGCGCCGCGCCCGCCCCGATCATGATCGCGCCGCCGATGCCGCTGGCAGAGCCCGCCAGATGCGGGCGCACCGACATCATGCCCGACGTGGCCGAGGGCAGGATCATCCCGTTGCCAAGGCCCACGAAGATGAAACAGCCGAAGAACACGAACCGGGTCTGCAAGCCGCCGAAGTAGAGCAGGCTCAGCAGCGCCATGCCGCCGAAATTGATGAGTGCGCCGATCAGGATCATCCGGTCGATGCCGACGCGCGCGGCAAAGCGCCCGGACAGGAAATTGCCCGCCGCGTAGCCAAGGGCGGGCGCGCCGAAGAACAGGCCAAGCATGGCCGGGTTCATCCCGAAGACCTGCGCGCCCACGAAGGGCGCGCCGCCCAAGTAAGCAAAGAACGCGCCGGACGCGAAGGACGAGGTCGCGACATACCCCCAGAACCGGCGCGAGCGCATCAATTCCGGCATTTCGGCGAATTGCGCGCGGAATGACCCCGCGCCGCCCAAGCGGGTTTCGCCCATGTCGCGCCAACTCAG
>JAAAPG010000132.1 GCA_009908405.1 Alphaproteobacteria bacterium
GAGGCCGTGTTCGAAGACCCGAAGGTGAAAGCCGAGGTCACGGCGCGGGCCGAGGCGGTGCTGGGCGAAGACGCGATTTTCGCCACCAACACCTCGACCCTGCCGATCACCGACCTGGCGCAGGCCAGCGGGCGCCCCGCCAATTTCATCGGCATCCATTTCTTCAGCCCGGTGGACAAGATGGCGCTGGTTGAAATCATCAAGGGCCGCGACACGGGCGATGCGGCTGTCGCCAAGGCGCTGGATTTCGTGCGCCAGATCCGCAAGACGCCGATCGTCGTCAATGACGCGCGGTTTTTCTATGCCAACCGCTGCATCATCCCCTACCTGAACGAGGGGATGCGGATGGTGCGCGACGGCGTGGCACCCGCGCTGGTGGAAAACGCCGCCAAGCTGATGGGGATGCCGCTGGGGCCGTTGCAACTGGTGGATGAAACCTCGTTGGACCTGGGCGCGAAGATCGCCAAGGCCACCCGCGCCGCGATGGGCGACGCTTACCCGGATGGCGATGTCGACGAGGTGATCTTCTGGATGGTCGAACAGGATCGCTTGGGGCGCAAATCCAACGCCGGGTTCTATACCTATGACGACAAGGGTGAACGTCAGGGTCTGTGGGACGGTTTGACCGCGCAGTACCCGCAAGCTGCCGAACAGCCGGACCTGACCGATGTGCAGCATCGGCTGATGTTCGCGCAGGCGCTGGAAGCGGTGCGCGCTCTGGAAGAGGGCGTGCTGATCGACATTCGTGAAGGCGATGTCGGCGCGATCATGGGTTGGGGGTTTGCGCCCTGGTCGGGCGGGCCGTTTTCATGGCTTGATATGCTGGGCGCACCGTTCGCGGTATCGGTCTGCGACCGGTTGGAGGCGGCGCATGGACCAAGGTTCAAGGCCCCGCAAATGCTGCGCGACATGGCAGAAGCGGGTCACCGCTTCTACCATTCCAAGGCATCGAAGGCCGCATGATCGGTCAAGATGGGCGGCGTCAAGCCGCCCGTTCCTGTTTCAGGCTGTCGGCCAATGCGCTCAGCTCTTCAAGCGGCAAGCGCATGTATTCGCGCTCTGGTCCCGTGGAACACGCATCAAGAGGCGAGAAGTCGCTCTCTGCGCGGGCAGTGAGCAGCGCCGTGCCGCAGGTATGGATCAACTGTTCCTGCTCGAAGGTGGGCATGTAGATGCGCAGGTCGCCGCGCAGCGGCACACGGCGAATTCCGTCGAACCCGTCCAGCATCAGAGCCTGGATCAGCGCGAAAGGATCGCCGTATTTTTCCTCGGCAAAATCTGACTCGATGATGATCTCTTGCAGCGGCAGAAGTTCGATCTGGCGACGATTGCCAAGCACGTCTTGCGGCACGACCATTGTAAATGCCTTATGCGGCGGCAACGCGTTGTGCGGGATACTCAGAGAGTGGATATGCGTGACAGGTTGCATTCCATTATCGAAGGTCAGCACCATTTCGCCCGGCTGGATCGTCTCTATCTTGCGCCAGCCGGTGCTGGTGGCAACCAGCGTGCCCGGCAGCAGACCGTCTTCGCGCAGCGCCATCGCGTAAAGCTGTTCATCTTTCATCATCGCCGCAGAGATTGGCGTCGCACCGGATGTGCGAAATCCTGCGCTATGCTCGTTGTTTTTTCCGAAAGGCATGGGGTGGGTCATTGTGTTATCTCCGAAGGCTCAATCATGGTTAAGTTAAGGTGAGGTTTGCGGCGAAATTTTGGCCGGATGCTGGAAATTTCCGGCGCCCCCGATTGCTGCAACGGCAGTGCAGCGTGACGGGCGGTCATATCGGCTTTGCCATGGGCAGATGACGCATGTTGGCGGGACAGACTGAGTGCCCGCCGCCCGGCGACCAGACCCTCGGTCAAGGTGCCGAAATCGACCAGGATTTGATCGGGCGAACCGGCCCTTGGCCAGGCATCGCCCCCGTCATGGATTGTGCAAATACCTGCATGTGCACGCGTAACCGCTTGAAGTGAGGTAAACATTCTGTGGCGTCTCTTTCCGGTTGCGCCTCGGGGATGGCGGAATTGACCGGAGGTTGCCCAGAATTGGGGTCAGATTCGGGGACAAACCATGTTGATTTCAAGAATTGTCGCCTTTGTTGCGCCATGAACCCGAAGTTCGCCTTGAGGCCCTTGCAATTTCAGATCAAGCTTGGTTACTCATGCGCAATAATGTTTCGCCTCGCTTGATCCCGTATCGACAGGCCGCAGGCGCGATACGCAACCGGGAGGAGTGTATGGGCTGGCTAAAAGACGAATCGGGGCTGGAAAAATGCGCGGCCAATTTCACCGCGCTGACGCCACTGTCGCATTTGCGCCGTGCCGCCGACCTGTTTGGCGCACGTGATGCGATCGTTTACGGGGCCGAGCGGCGCAATTATGCTCAGTATCATGACCGGGTTTCGCGCCTGGCCTCGGCGTTGGCGGGGCGCGGGGTGTCGCCGGGCGATGTCGTCTCCACGCTTTTGCCAAATGTGCCGCCACATGCCGAGGCGCATTTCGGGGTGCCTGCCTGCGGCGCGGTGCTGAACGCGATCAACACGCGCTTGGACGTCGACACGGTCCAATACACCCTGGGTCATAGTGAAGCGAAAGTGGTGCTCGTGGATAGCGCGTTGCTGGAGCTGGCGGAATCGGCCTGCGCGCGGCTCGACGTGCCGCCCGCGTTGATCGAGGTGCCGGATGCGCAAGCTGGCCTCGTGGCAAGTGGCAGGCATACGACATATGACACGCTGCTGGCAGAGGGCGATCCCGGTTTCGACTGGATCATGCCCGCCGATGAATGGGAAAGCATCGCGCTGAACTATACCTCTGGCACGACGGGACGGCCCAAGGGCGTGGTGTATCATCATCGTGGCGCGTACCTGTCCACGCTGTCGCAGCCGATATCATGGCAGATGACGATGTTTCCGCGCTACCTGACCATCGTGCCGATGTTTCATTGCAATGCCTGGTGCCACCCGTGGATGCTGCCCGCGCTGGGCGGCACCATGATCTGCCTGCGCGACATCACCGCCGCCGGGGTGTACGACGCGATTGCCGATGCGGGCGCGACGCATCTGGCCGGCGCGCCCATCGTGTTGCAGACGATCATCAATGCCAAGGACCATGAGCGCAAACCCTTCGACCATATCGTGCGGGTATTCACCGCGGGCGCGCCGCCGCCCGCCGCGACCCTGGCCGCGATCGAACCCCTGGGGTTTGACGTGACGCAGGTTTACGGGCTGACCGAAACCTACGGCCCTGACACCGAATGCCTGTGGCAGGAGAGCTTTGAGAATCTGACCGGCGATGACCGGGCGGATGTGAAGGCCCGCACCGGTGTTGCCATGCCCTTCATGGATGGCGTGACCGTGATGGACCCTGATACCATGACCCCCATCGCCCGGAACGCGGCGGCCCTGGGCGAAATCATGCATCGCGGCAACGGCGTGATGAAAGGCTATTACAAGAACCCGGAAGCGACTGCCGAAGCTTTCAAGGGCGGCTGGTTTCATTCCGGCGATATCGCGTTCCAGCACCCCGACGGCTATATCAAGATCGCGGACCGGGCCAAGGACATCATCATTTCTGGCGGTGAAAACGTGTCCTCGGTCGAGGTCGAGGGCGTGTTGATGAAACATCCCGCCGTGGCCTTGGCCGCCGTGGTCGCCAAGCCCGACGACAAATGGGGCGAAGTGCCCTGCGCCTGTATCGAGTTGAAAGAGGGGCAGGACGTATCCGAAGCCGACCTGATCGCCTTTTGCCGTGAACGCCTGGCGGGGTTCAAAACACCGAAACGCGTGGTCGTTCTGGAATTGCCCAAAACCTCGACCGGGAAAATCCAGAAGTTCGAATTGCGGGCACAGGTGCGTGATTTGTAAGCATCTGGTCATGGCGCGTGGCCTGCGATAGGGATTGGCAATCACGTATCACAGGCACAGGGCGCCATGACCGCGCTGGACAAGTATCGCAAATTGGAAGGAACCGGGCTTTGGTCCGCGCGGGTCGAGGACCAGCGCCGCGAAGTCGTGGTCAGCTTCGGCGATGCGACGCTGGTGATATCCGACAGTCGTTCCATGCTGGTGCTGTCGCACTGGTCCTTGCCGGCCGTGCGGCGGCGCAACCCACGCGAACGCCCCGCGCTTTACAGTCCCGATGGTGACGGCGGAGAAGTGCTGGAACTGGACGACGATTGGCTGATCGACGCGCTGAACGCGGTGCAAACGGCGCTTGCCCCGCCCAAACGTTGGCGCGACCGGCTGGGTCGCAAAGGCTATGGTGGGCTGGCCCTGTTGGTGCTGCTGGCCATCGTTCTGGTCTTCCCCCCCGCGCTCAAGCGGCACACGGCAAGTGTCTTGCCATGGACGTCGCGCTACGAGATCGGCACGCGCCTGGTCGACGATCTGCAAGCGGGCGGCGCGCAAGCCTGTTCCACTGCGCAGGGACACGCCGCTCTGGACGCATTGCACCGTCAGGTTCTGGGACAGCCCGCCGATATCCGTGTCCTGCAAGGTACGGGGCGCGCGCGTGTGACGGGCTTTCCCGGCGGGGTCTACGTGATTGACGCACGGCTTCTGGATATCGCCGAGAATGCCGAAGCGCTGGCCGGTGCGCTTTTGCTGGCCGAAGCGCGCCTGCATGGCGGTGACCCGGTACGTCCCGTGCTGGACCATATCGGTACCGTCCAGACATTGCGCTTGCTGACCACCGGCGCGGTCCCGACAGAGGCGTTGGGCGGTTACGCAGCGTCGCATATCCGGGCCAATGCCGACACGCCCGAGGGCGCGCTGGTATTGGCCCGGTTCGCAACGCTGGGCCTGTCCGCGCGGCCCTTTGCCGACAACCCCGAGCCGCTCGACCCCGATGCCGGGCCTCTCTTGAACGATTTGCGGTCCGGTGACCCGATGGCAGGCGAAGCCCCCATGCGCGCGTTGCTCAGTGACGGGCAATGGGTCAGCTTGCAGAATATCTGCGCGTTCTAGCGGCAAGCGGGTGTGTTGAGCCCGCATACTTACCTATTTCGAACATTTCAGATTAGCTGACCTCTGCCACCGCGCGCGCGATCAGGTCCAGACAGCGCGGCGTGGAAAAGCGGTGATCCGCGTCCTTGACCAGTTCCAGCCGCATATCGGGGCACTCGGCATGGTCCATCAGGCGCAGGGGAACCGAGGTGGCCACGGCCTCATCCCGCGTGCCTTGCAGCAGCCGCACGGGGAAGGGCAGGGACAGGGCGCTGCGTAGCACAAGCCGGTCGCGCCCGTCCTCGAACAGGCGGCGGGTCAGGGTATAGGGCGCGTCGTAGTCGTTGGGCAATGTCGTCTGGCCCTGTTCCATGATCTCGGCGCGCTGGGCGTCGGTCAGGTCGGGCCACATGCTGTCCTCGGTAAAGTCGGGCGCGGCGGCGATGCCCACCAAAGCGTGCACCCGTTCCGGCATGGCGCGCGCCAGCAAAAGCGCGATCCAGCCGCCCATGGATGACCCGACCAGCACTTGCGGCCCCTCTGTCAGCGTGGTCACAGCCGCCATCGCATCTGCCGCCCAGTCACCGATGCAGCCCTCGGCGAACGCGCCAGAGCTTTCGCCATGCCCCGAATAGTCGAAGCGCAGGAAGGCGCGGCCATTCCTGCGCGCCCAGTCTTCCAGCCAGACCGCCTTGGTGCCCGACATGTCCGACATGAAGCCGCCCAGAAACACAATGCCGGGGCCGGTGCCTTCGGTCTTGTGATAGGCCAGTCTGCGGCCCGTGTCGGTGTCCAGATAGTCAGCCATCGCCCAATTCCTTCAATCCGTAAGCAGCCCAGGCGCCGCCCAATGCCATCAGCGCAAACAGCGCCAGCGTCAGTTCCGCCCCGCCCAAGGCCGCCAGCGCGCCGAACACGCCGCTGGCCAGCAGGATTACCCCGATAACCGTGTTTGCAATCGCGGTATAGATCGCGCGGCGGTCGGGCGGGGCCATGTCCACGATATAGGTCGACCGCCCCAGCCGCACGCCCTGATGCGCGACCATCAGCCCGAACAGCGCCAGCGGCATGGCCCAGACGCTGCCTGCCAGACCCAAGGCGGTGAATGCCAGCGCCAGCCCCATCGCGGCCGCCCCGCTGACCCCCGTCAGCACCAGCACCATGCGCGCGGAGCGATCCGCCAGCCGCCCCCAGACATAGCTGGACACAAGCGCGGCCAAGGCGCTGGCCAGCACCAGCGCGCCCAGTCCTTGCAACGTGTCATTGCCGGATGCCAGCACCACCAACCATGGCGGCGCCAGCGCGGTCGCGGTCAGCAAGCCGCGCGCCACGATAAAGCGCGCAAGCCCCGCATCCTCGCGCAGGTAGCGCAGGTTTGCCAGCACCTTAGCC
>JAAAPG010000053.1 GCA_009908405.1 Alphaproteobacteria bacterium
CACACTCAAAACGGTCATCCCGTTGATGGTCTTTGTCATGTTCAACTACAACATGAACCCGACCCTGCTGTTCGCCCTCTCCGTCTTGCTGCTCGTGGCAATGACCCTCTTTCTTCTGCCCCGGTTCAAGGGCATGATCGTGGCATTCCAATGGGCAAAGCGGATGCACGGGTTCGACGATGAGCGAGACGACTGACAAGGCCGCCATCCGCGACGCGGCCACGATCATCCTGCTGCGTCATGGCCCGGACGGGCCTGCGGTGCTGATGGGGCAGCGCGGAACGAATGCCGCTTTCATGCCCGACAAATTCGTCTTTCCCGGTGGCGCGCTGGACGCAACCGATGCAGTTGTGCCCGTCGCCATGCCAGAGCCGTGCCGCGCCCGCATGGCCCAAGGTCACGCCAACCCCGACGCGCTGGCCGCCGCCGCCATCCGTGAAATGTGGGAAGAAACCGGGCTGATGATGGGGCTGCCCGGTGACTGGGCAGACCCCCCCGCCGACTGGGCCGGGTTCGCTGCCCACGGGTTGCGTCCCAGCGCCAACGGCTTGCGCTTCATCTTTCGCGCGATCACCCCGCCGGGCCGCCCGCGCCGGTTCGACGCGCGGTTCTTCCTGGCCGATGCGGGTGCCATCGCGGGGGATCTGGACGATTTTTCCGCCGCGTGCGAGGAACTTTCGCACCTGCATTGGGTGCCGCTGGCCGATGCCCGCAAACTGAACCTGCCCTTCATTACCGAAGTGGTGCTGGCCGAAGTGCAGGCCATGGCTTTGGGCGAGGACATGCCCGGCACCGTGCCGTTCTTCGACAATTCAACAGGCGTTTCGACCTTTCGGCGGATTGCCTGACGCCCAATAAAAAAGTCCGGGCACGTCTTGCCCGGACAGTCCAACAGGGAGGAACTCTGCGTCATGACCCCGACGCAGAAGGGTTCTGAAAAACAATCGCTTCTCTACACTACCATTGATCCTGAATCTGGCAACAATAAGACTGTCATAAGACCGTTATGAGGCGAGGCGATACCCGCCCGATTCCGTCACCAGCAGCGACGCGTTCGCCGGATCGGGTTCGATTTTCTGCCGCAGCCGATAGATATGCGTTTCCAGCGTGTGCGTGGTAACGCCCGCGTTGTAACCCCACACCTCGTGCAGCAGCACATCGCGCGGCACCACGCCTTCGGGCGCGCGATACAGGAATTTCAGGATGTTGGTCTCTTTCTCGGTCAGGCGGATCTTGCGATCCTTCTCATCGACCAGCATTTTCTGCGCGGGCCTGAAACTATACGGCCCAAGCTGGAACACCGCGTTTTCCGATTGTTCATGCTGGCGCAACTGCGCGCGCAATCGGGCCAGCAGGATCGGCAGCTTGAACGGCTTGGTCACGTAATCATTCGCGCCGGAATCCAGGCCCAGGATGGTATCGGCATCCGAATCATGCCCGGTCAGCATGACCACGGGCGATTTGAACCCGGTCTTGCGCATCCGCTTGCACAGCTCGCGCCCGTCCGTGTCGGGCAGGCCCACATCCAGCAACGCAAGGTCGAACTGACCCGCGCGCACCTGGTCCATGGCGGCAGCCCCATCGGCGGCTTCGAACACGTCGAATTCGTCGGTCATGACCAGTTGCTCGGCCAGCGCCTCGCGCAGGTCATCGTCGTCATCCACCAGAAGGATACGGTTCAGCTTGGGCATAACGGGCACTCCTTTTCGTGTCGTTGTACCTGCATTTCGGTGCCGCGCGCCAAGCTGCAACAAATGCGACAGACCAGTCACGCGGATGTGTCGCCAGCGCAGGTTTTGTTTCAATTTCACGGCGCAAAGGCTATGTGTCGTGAAACGACACGAGGTTGGCATGGCGCTCGGATTGTCATTGGTGGAACGGATCAACCGCGCGCGGGCCGATTTGCGGCTGGGCGTGCCGATCATGATGGCGGGACCGGATGGGCGCGCGCTGGTCATGGCCGCCGAAACCGCCACCCGTGATCGACTGAATGCCATGCGCCAGCCCGGTCTGGTGCTGGCCATCACCCGCCACCGGGCCGAAACCCTGAAAGCCCGGCCTTATGACGGTGACCTTGCGCGCATTCTTGTCCCTGCCGATGCCGGGCTGGAGTGGCTGCGCGCCATGGCCGACCCCGCCGATGACCTGCGTCACCCGATGAAAGGGCCGTTCCAGTCCGCGCGCGATGGCGCGGCCGACCTGCACCGCGCGGCGCTGGCGCTTGTGAAAACCGCGCAGCTTTTGCCCGCAGCCCTGGTTCTGGACGCACCTGACCTGCCCGATGATCTGGGCCTGACCGAACTGCCGCTTGCCCCGCTGGTGGCCGAACTGGCCCGCGCCAGCGTCATGGCCCCGGTCATCAACGCGCGCTTGCCCATGGTCGCGTCGCAAGCCGGGCGCGTGCATATCTTCCGGCCGCGCGATGGTGGCGAGGAACACTACGCGATCGAGATCGGCCAGCCCGACCGCGCGCGCCCCGTTCTGGCGCGGCTGCATTCCGCCTGTTTCACCGGCGACGTGCTGGGCAGCCTGAAATGCGATTGCGGCCCGCAACTGAACGCCGCACTGGCGCAGATGGGGGCAGAGGGTGCGGGCGTGTTGCTGTATCTGAACCAGGAAGGGCGCGGCATTGGGTTGGCCAACAAGATGCGCGCCTATTCGCTGCAAGATCAAGGCTTCGACACGGTCGAGGCGAACCACCGGCTGGGCTTCGAGGATGACGAGCGCGATTTCCGCATCGGCGCGGGGCTGCTGCGGCAGATGGGGTTCGCGCAGGTACGGCTGCTGACCAACAACCCCCGCAAGGTCGATATGCTGAACGCCCACGGGCTGGACGTGGTCGAACGCGTACCCCTGCGCGTGGGCGAAACCGCGCAGAACGCGGCTTACCTGGCGACCAAGGCCGCGAAATCGGGACATTTGCTGTGACCCGCTTCGACATGGTCCTCAGCCGCCAAGGCCTGCGCTTCATGGGGCGGGTCCATCCATGCACCATCGGGCGCGGCGGCGTGCGGGCTGACAAGCGCGAGGGCGACGGGGCCACGCCCGTGGGTGTGCATCGGCTGGTCGGTATGCTCTACCGCCCCGACCGCATGGCGCGGCCTGCCGATTGGGCGCTGCCCATCGGCCCGCGCGACCTGTGGTCCGACGACCCAAAGCACGAGGATTACAACCTCATGGTCCGCGCGCCCTACCCCTATAGCCATGAACGCCTGCGCCGCACCGACCCGATGTATGATCTGGTCATCATCACCGATTGGAACTGGCCGCGCGCCGAGCGTGGGCGCGGTTCGGCCATTTTCATCCATCAATGGCGCGGACCGGGGCGGCCCACGGCGGGCTGCATCGGCCTGTCGCGCGCCGATCTGCGCGCGATTGCGCCGCGCATCCGCTACCAGACCCGGCTGATCGTGCCCGAAACGCTGGCTGAATAGACCACTGTCATCAAACCTTCATTGGATTGGCCGATATATTTCCATTAATCGGGAAATATGGAACCTGTCGATGCGATTCGTGCCTTTGCGACCCTTGGCCAGACCGGCCGTCTGTCGGTCTTTCGCCTGCTCATGCGCTTCGCGCCCCAAGGCGTGCGTCCCACCGAAATCGCGCAGGCCCTTGGCCTGAAATCCAACACGCTGTCGCATTACCTGTCGGACCTGACCGCAAGTGGCCTTGTGACGCAGCGGCGCGAGGGTCGCGCACTGTATTACGCGATCGATCTGCAAAGCGCCCATGCGCTCGTGTCCTACCTTGTGCTTGATCTTGGCCGCGCGCGCCCAGACCTCTTTCCCACCGAAAGGCCCGATCCCATGCCAGATACCACGTTCAACGTGCTTTTCATCTGTTCGGGCAATTCCGCCCGCTCCATCTTTGCCGAGGCGCTGATGCGCGATCTCGGAGAAGGTCGTTTCACCGCCCACTCTGCCGGTATGCACCCGAATTCACAGCTCAACCCCTTCGCGCTGGACGTGCTGACGCGCAATGGCCATGCAACCAACGATATGCGCTCCAAGCATATCTCGGAATTCCAGGCGCCCGATGCCCCGGTGATGGATTTCGTGTTCACCGTCTGCGATCTTTCGGCGGCCGAAGAATGCCCGCCCTGGCCGGGCCAACCGATCACCGGCCATTGGGGCTTGCCGGACCCGGTCAAGGCGCCCGGCACCGATGCGGAAAAAGCCCTTGTCTTTGCCCAGACCTATGGCGCGCTGCGCCGCCGGATCGCGGCCTTTGTTGAACTTCCCTTCGACAGCCTGTCGCGCCTGTCTCTGCAACAGCGCGTCGATCAAATTGGCACAGATGCAGACCAGAAGGACCAAGCCCAATGACCCGCATCGCGCTGAACGGCCTTGGCCGCATCGGCAAGCTGGCGCTGCGCGACCTGGTCGACAGCGGCGCGGGCGGCCAGATCGTTCTGCTCAACGACCCCGTGGGCGACGCCGAGCAACACGCGCTGCTGATGGAATTCGACAGCGTGCATGGCCGCTGGCCAACCCCGGTCGGCCATGGCCCCGACAGCCTTCACTTGGGCGACCGGACCATCCGCCTGACGCATGAGAAAACCCTCGAAGCCCTGCCGCTGGCCGAACTGGGGGTCGATCTGGTCATCGACTGCACCGGCGTTTTCAAGACCGAGGCCAAGCTTGCCCCCTATTTCGACGCGGGCGTGAAAAAGGTCGTCGTCAGCGCCCCGGTCAAGGATGGTGGCGCGCTCAACCTTGTCTACGGGGTGAACCACCACCTGTATGACCCGGCGCAGCACCGCGTCATCACGGCGGCAAGCTGCACCACCAATTGCCTTGCCCCGGTGGTCAAGGTCGTCCACGACGCGCTGACAATCCGCCACGGGTCGATCACCACCATCCATGACGTGACCAATACCCAAACCATGGTCGACCGCCCCGCCAAGGACATGCGCCGCGCGCGCTCTGCGCTGACGAACCTCATCCCCACCACCACGGGCAGCGCGACCGCGATCACGCTCATCTACCCGGAACTCAAGGGGCGGCTGAACGGCCACGCCGTGCGCGTGCCGCTGCTGAACGCGTCGCTTACCGATTGCGTGTTCGAGGTGGAGCGCCCCACAACGGTCGAAGAGGTCAACGCCCTGCTCGAATCCGCCGCCGATGGCCCGTTGCACGGCATTCTTGGCTACGAGGAGCGCCCGCTCGTCTCGTCCGATTATGTAAACGATCCGCGCTCCTCGATCATTGACGCCGGGTCCACCATGGTCATCAATGACACGCAGGTCAAACTCTTCGCGTGGTATGACAACGAATGGGGCTATGCCTGCCGCTTGGCCGATATCACCCGCATGGTGGCCCAAAGCCTCTGACTTCAACTTGCACCAAGTACTCTGGGGGAGCCCAGCCCCATTGCGGGGCTGGGCGGGGGCAAAGCCCCCTGCCCCGCTGGCCAAAAGGGGCAGCCCATGACCACCGCGAACCCGCTCCGCGCCTATGCCGCCGTCACGGCGGCCTATTGGGCCTTCATGCTGTCCGATGGCGCGCTGCGCATGTTGGTGCTGTTGCATTTCAACGGGCTGGGGTTTTCGCCGGTGCAACTGGCATGGCTGTTCCTGCTCTACGAGGTCGCGGGGATCGTCACCAACCTGGCCGCCGGCTGGCTGGCGGCGCGTTTCGGACTGGCATCCACGCTTTACGCGGGACTGGGCTTGCAGATCGTGGCATTGGCGGCCTTGGCACAGCTCGACCCGAACTGGACGATCACCCTGTCGGTCATCTTCGTCATGCTGGTGCAAGGCGCGTCGGGGGTGGCGAAGGACCTGTCCAAGATGTCCTCGAAATCGGCGGTCAAGTTGCTCGCGCCCACGGAAAACAACGGGTTGTTCCGCTGGGTCACGGCGCTGACCGGGTCCAAGAACGCGGTCAAGGGGCTGGGCTTTTTCCTTGGCGCGGCACTCTTGGCCACGGCGGGGTTTGAAGCCGCGATCTGGTCCATGGCGGCGGTGCTGGCGGTGATCTTGCTCGCCATCCTTCTGTTCCTCCCTGCGGGCCTGCCGGGACGGATGAAAGCCGCCGAGGGCTGGTCCGGCTGGCGGTCCAAGGACGCGCGCGTCAACAAGCTGTCACTGGCGCGGATGTTCCTGTTCGGCGCGCGCGATGTGTGGTTCGTGGTTGGTATTCCGATCTATTTTCAGGCCGTGTTGTCCGACGGCACCGCCGAGGGCCGACGCGAGGCGTTCTTTCTTGTCGGCGGCTTCATGGCGCTGTGGATCATCGGCTATGGCGCGGTGCAGGCCCTTGCGCCCAAGCTGCTGGGCGGCCCCGCGCAATCCGAGGACGCGATCACC
>JAAAPG010000225.1 GCA_009908405.1 Alphaproteobacteria bacterium
AAGGCCTGGTTCACCAGCGTGATCTCGGACATGAATTTCTTCATGCGGCCCTTGATCATGTTCTCGATGATGTTCTCGGGCTTGCCGGATTCGCGCGCGATGTCGATCTGGACCTGCTTCTCCTTCTCGACAATCGCCGGGTCCAGCGAGGCTTCGTCCAGCGAGGCCGGGTTGGTCGCGGCGATATGCATCGCGACCTGCTTGCCGAACGCGGCGTCACCGCCCGTTATGGCAACCAGAACGCCGATCTTGCCCATGCCGTCGGTCGCGGCATTGTGGACATAGGACACGACCGTCTCGCCCTCGACCGCGGCCATGCGGCGCAGGGCCATGTTCTCGCCGATCTTGGCGATGGCGTCGGTGATGACGGTGGACACGGGCTTGCCGCCCATGTCGGCCTCGGCCAGCGCGTCCACATTCGCCGCACCAAGCGCGGTGGTGGCGATGCCGCCGACCATGGCCTGGAATTCGGCGTTCTTGGCGACGAAATCGGTTTCCGAGTTCACCTCGACCGCGACGCCCTTGCCGCCGTCGACCGCAACGGCAACCAGACCTTCGGCGGCGGTGCGGCCGGATTTCTTGGCGGCTTTCGCCAGCCCCTTGGTGCGCAGCCAATCGGTGGCCGCCTCCATGTCGCCGTCGGCCTCGGTCAATGCCTTCTTGGCGTCCATCATGCCTGCGCCGGTGGCTTCGCGCAGTTCTTTCACCATTGCTGCGGTGATTGCCATGTCATTCACTCCTGAATATCAAGGATGTGACAGGGGGCATGACGCGCCCCTGTCACAGTATCATGTCAAAACCTGACAAAAGGCGCTCAGCCTTCGGCGGGTGTCTCGGTCGGGGCTTCGGCGGGGGCGTCTTCGGCAATCGCGTCCTCGGTCGGCGCCTCTTCCAGCGCGCCAAGGTCGATGCCCGCCGCGCCCATCTGCGCGGTCATGCCGTCCAGCGCCGCGCGGCTGACCAGGTCGCAATACAGCGCGATCGCGCGCGCCGCGTCGTCATTGCCGGGGATGATGTAATCCACGCCATCGGGCGAACAGTTGGTGTCGACCACGGCCACGACCGGAATGCCCAGCTTCTGGGCTTCCTTGATGGCCAGGTCTTCCTTGTTCACGTCGATCACGAAGAGCAGGTTCGGCAGGCCGCCCATTTCGCGAATGCCGCCAAGCGAGGCTTGCAGTTTGGCCTGTTCGCGTTCCATGCCCAGACGTTCTTTCTTGGTCAGGCCCTCGGCGCCGCTTTCCAGCTGCTCGTCCAGGGCTTTCAGGCGCTGGATCGACTGCGACACGGTTTTCCAGTTGGTCAGCGTGCCGCCCAGCCAGCGGTGGTTCATGTAGAACTGCGCGGAGCGGTCGGCGGCGTCGGCCACGGCCTTGGACGCCTGCCGCTTGGTGCCGACGAACAGCACGCGCCCGCCCTTGGACACGGTTTCGCGGATGACGTTCAGCGCCGCGTCCAGCATGGGCACGGTCTGCGTCAGGTCCATGATGTGGATGCCGTTGCGCTCGCCATAAATGAAGGGCGACATGCGCGGGTTCCAGCGCTGCGTCTGGTGGCCAAAGTGAACGCCAGCTTCCAAAAGCTGCCGCATCGAGAAATCGGGAAGCGCCATAACGTGTTCCTTTCCGGTTTGCGCCTGGGCGGGGGGTTTCAAGGCAATCGCCTCAACCGGTGGACCGTCGCGGATTTGTCTGCCCGCGCGGCCCGACCCCCACCTGTGAAGTGCGCCCGCCTTAGTCGGATTCCCACCGGGGCGCAAGAGGGGTTGACCCTGCATGGGCGTCTGCCCAATCTGGCGCGCAGGACATCAAGGACAGCATATGACCCCCGGACAGGCCCTTGCACAACTCAGTGCCAACGCATCTCTATACGACCTGCGCGACCGTGCCGCGCGCAAACGCTCTGCCGCCGATCTGCGCAAGATGTTCTTCGCGCTGTTGCCCGCGGTCGCGCCGGACCTGTTCATAGAGGCGGGCGCGCGGGACGGGACCGGGGCGCGCCGCGCACGCCGGTTGTTGCCCGACACCCGCGTCCTGGCCTACGAAGGCAACCCGCATATCCATGCGCGCTTCGCGGCGCGTCACGATTTCGCAGCGCTTGGCATAGACTATGTCCAGTCCGCGCTGTCGGACACGGACAGTCCTGTCACCTTCAAGGTGCTGACCGCGGACCGGCATATGTCACAGGCGAAACATTCCGGGCGCTCCTCGCTGATGGAACGGGCCGACCCGAAAGCGGAATACGAAACCGTAACGGTTCCGGGTGTTCGGCTGGACAGTCTCGCCCCGGATGTGGCGCGCGCGGCGCTCTGGCTTGATGTCGAGGGTGCAACCGACAAAGTGCTGACCGGCGGTGGCGCGCTCTTGGACCGAACCGCCCTCATGATGATCGAGGTCGAGAGCGCGCCTTTCTGGCCCGGTCAGTGGTTGGCACATGACGTGTTGGCGAATGCGATGGCGCGCGGGCTGGTGCCCGTGGCGCGCGATTACGAGCGCAAGCAACAGTTCAACATCCTGTTTCTTTCGGAAACCACCTTGACCCGCCCGGAGGTGCTGCCCGTTTTGGAAATGCAGCACTCCTTGGCACGGTATCGTCAGGACTGACCCGCGCCGCCACGCCCGCGGATGTCAGACGACCGCGCCAACCCTGCCGCGGCGCGCGCAATATCGGTGATCTGCGCCCAGTCGCCCGCTTGCATCAGACCCTTGGGGGATACCCATGACCCGCCCACGCAAGCCACATTCGCAAGGCCCAGATAGCCCGGCGCAAGCTCTGGCGTGATGCCGCCGGTGGGGCAGAAGGTGACTTGCGGCAACGGCCCGCCGATGGATTTCAGCGCCCCGGCCCCGCCGATGGATTCGGCGGGGAAGAACTTTTGCACATGGTAGCCCTGCCCCAGCAGCGCCATCACCTCTGAACAGGTTTGCGCGCCGGGCAGAAGCGGCACGCCCTCGACACGGGCGGCGTCGATCAGCGCGGGCGTCGCCCCCGGAGAGACCGCGAAGGTCGCGCCCGCGTCCTTGGCGGCACTCATATGCGCGGCGCTCAGCACCGTGCCCGCCCCCACCACCGCGCCCGGCACCTCTGCCATGGCGGCAATCGCCTGCAAGGCGCACTCGGTGCGCAGCGTGACTTCCAGCACCGGCAAGCCCCCTGCGACCAACGCTTCGGCCAAGGGGCGCGCCTGCGACAGGTCATCGACCACGATCACGGGGATGACCGGGGCCATGCGGCACAGCTCCAGCGCGCGGTCGCTTTGTTGGGCGGGGGTCATGAGGAATGCTCCTTGCATCGGCTGTTAGCGATAACAAGTTTAGCGGCTTCCGGGGTTTTTCGCAAGACCAGTGGTCATCCCCGGCGCGCTGGACTAGCTTTGCGCCAGAACCAGAACCGGAGCCGCCATGACCAGCCTGACCGCCCTGCCGCTAGACCTTGACCAGCTTGCGACCCATCCGGGCCGCGTGGTTGTCTTTGCCGACCCCGACGCAACCCTGCCCCGCGCGGCCAAACGTTGCGACCGGCTGACCAAGGGCGCGGTGGCGCGGGCGGTGGACAGCGCGGACTTCGGCGCGCTGTCGCCGGGCAAGTCGCTGACGCTGGCCTACCCCGCGGGCATGGCGGCACGGGCGTTGCAGATCATCCGCTTGCCGCGCAAGGCCACGGCAGAGCAGATGCGCCGCGCGGGCAACAGCATTGGCGCGGCACAGGGCGAGGATGCGGCGCTGGTCGCGCTCGACACCCTGCCCGCGCGCGACATCGCGCTGCACGCGGCCTTGCGCGCTTATCGCTATCAGGCCATGAAAGCCGCGCCCAAGGGACCGCTGGGCAGCCTGCTGATGGCGGTCAAGGACCCCGACAGCGCTGCCCCCGCACTGGACGATGCCTCTGCGCTGGCGCAATCGGTGCACCTGACGCGCGACCTGGTCCACGCCCCCGCCAATGTGCTGAACACCGAGAGTTTTGCGGCGCAGATCGCCGGGTTGGCCGATAGCGGCCTGACCGTCGAGATCCTCGACCGCGACGAGATGGAGGCGCTTGGCATGCGCGCGCTGCTGGCGGTGGGGCAGGCGTCGGACAACCCGCCAAAACTGGCCATCCTGCACTGGAAAGGGGCCGAAGGGCCGCCGCTTTGCGTGCTGGGCAAAGGCGTGATGTTCGACACCGGCGGCATTTCGCTGAAACCCGGCGCGGGCATGGAGGACATGACCATGGACATGGGCGGCGCCGCCGTCACCGTGGGGCTGATGCAGGCTTTGGCGCTGCGAAAGGCCCCTGCCCATGTCATCGGGCTGGTCGGGCTGGTGGAAAACATGCCCGACGCGCGCGCGCAACGGCCGGGCGACATTGTCCGGTCGATGAAAGGCGACATGATCGAAGTGATCAACACCGATGCCGAAGGCCGCCTCGTGCTGGCCGACATGCTGCATTACGCCGCCGAACGGTTTGAACCGCGCGCCATGATCGACCTCGCCACGCTGACCGGCGCGATCATCATCGCGCTGGGGCATGACCGCGCGGGGGTGTTCTGCAACGATGACGCGCTTGCGGGCGACATTCTGAGCGCCGCGGGCACCGTGGGCGAAGGCGCGTGGCGGATGCCCTTGGGCGCGGAATACCAACGCCAGATCGATTCGCGCTTGGGCGACGTGAAGAACACCGGCGGGCGGCCCGCCGGGTCGTGCACCGCCGCCGCGTTCCTGGAACGCTTCGTGCCAGAGGGGATGCCCTGGGCGCACCTGGACATTGCAGGCGCGGCGCTGACGAAATCTGAAAGCGCGCATGCGCCCAAGGGGGCATCCGGCTGGGGCGTGCTGACGCTGGATGCGCTGGTCCGGGCCAAGTTCGAGGGCTAGGCCATGGGCAAGGCCATGTTCTACCACCTGACGCGCGACCCCGTGGAGGTGACGGCGGCCACGCTGCTGACCCGCGCGCTTGGCGCGGGCTGGCGCGTGGCGCTGCGCGGGGGGGACAGGACACGGCTGGAATGGCTGGATGCGCAACTGTGGCTGGGCGCCAAGGACAGCTTCTTGCCGCACGGGCTGGCCGGTGGCCCGCATGATGCCGACCAGCCGATCCTGCTGACCACCGCGCGCGACGCCCCGAACCGCGCCACCTGCGTGATGGCCGTGGACCGCGCCGATGCCGACCCATCCGAACTGGCTGGGCTGGAACGGCTGTGGATCCTGTTCGACGGGCAGGACGAATCCGCCGTCGCCCATGCCCGCACCCAGTGGAAGGCGATGACCACCGCCGGGGTGCAGGCGGAATACTGGTCACAGGATGGCGGTGCCTGGGCCAAGAAGGCGCAATCCGGGTAGGTCCGTGCGCGCGGCACAAGCCGGAATTCGAGTATTTGGGGCAAGATGAAGATGGCAGTGGTTTTCCCCTGCCCCGGCTTTCGCTAAGCAGCACCCAAGCTGCAAGGAAAGGGCCGCGTCATGATTCTCTATCCCGCGATCGACCTGAAGGACGGGGACTGCGTGCGCCTGTACAAAGGCGACATGGAGAAGGCCACGGTCTTCGGCGACGACCCGGCGGCGCAGGCGCGTGCTTTCGTGGACCAGGGCGCGGAATGGCTGCACCTGGTGGACTTGAACGGCGCGTTTGCCGGTGAACCGGTAAACGGCGCAGCGGTCGAGGCGATCCTCGCGGCGGTGAATGTCCCGGCGCAGCTTGGCGGCGGCATTCGCGATATGGCCACGATAGAAACATGGCTCGCCAAGGGCTTGGCCCGCGTCATCCTTGGCACGGTCGCGGTGGAAAACCCCGATCTGGTGCGCGAAGCTGCGCGCGCGTTCCCCGGCAAGGTGGCCGTGGGCATTGATGCACGCAACGGCATGGTCGCGACGAAAGGCTGGGCCGAGGACACCGATGTCGAGGTGACAGGGCTTGCCCGCCGGTTCGAAGATGCGGGCGTGGCCGCGATCATCTACACCGACATCAACCGCGACGGGGCCATGCAGGGCCCGAATGTGGACGCCACGGCAGCGCTGGCGCGGGCCGTGTCGATCCCGGTCATCGCGTCGGGCGGCGTATCACGGTTGGACGACCTGATCGCGCTGCGCGATTGCGGCGCAGGCTTGGACGGTGCGATTTCGGGGCGCGCGCTGTATGATGGCAAGCTGGACTTGGCCGAGGCGATGGCGGTGCTGCGCGGGTGATTTTTGTCGCGTGTTCGAGAAGCACAAAACCGGTTCCGACTTTTGAGCAACACGCTTTACGCCCGCACCGTTCCATCCCCCGTGACCAGGTATTTGAAGCTGGTCAATTGCTCTGCCCCCACCGGCCCGCGCGCGTGC
>JAAAPG010000207.1 GCA_009908405.1 Alphaproteobacteria bacterium
CCCGCCCCCGGTCCCGATACGGTCATCGGGCATGATGTCTGGATCGGGCAGGGCGCGCGCATTCTGCCCGGCGCGTGTATCGGGGACGGTGTCATTATCGGCGCGGGCGCGGTCGTGGGCGGCACCGTCGCGCCCTACACGGTCGTGGCGGGCAACCCCGCGCGGGGGATCAGCACACGCTTTCCGGCGGATGTGGCCGCCCGCTTGCAGGACATCGCGTGGTGGGACTGGCCGATCGAGATGATCGAGCGCCATGAAGTCGCGATCTGCGGGGCCAACATCGCCCGGCTGGAGGCGGCCGCGGCCGAAATCGACCGCAGCGGGGGCGCATTTCCCTCTTGATCTTGGCAAGGGGCTGGCTTACCCATCGCGGCACAGACTTAGGGGTGTAGCTCAGTTGGTAGAGCATCGGTCTCCAAAACCGAGGGTCGTGGGTTCGAGTCCCTCCGCCCCTGCCAGTCTGGACACGGGCGCGACATCGGGTGACGCATCGGGCCGCACATTGGCCATTCACGTCGGCGCGCACAAAACCGCCACCTCGCATTTGCAGCACGGGTTCAGCAAGTCGCGCGGGGTTTTGCGCCAAAAGGGTGTCGCCTATTTCGGCCCCGAGATGCTGCGGGGAAAGCTGCGCTTGCCCCGGCTTGCGGGAAAGCCGTCCGACCCGCCGAAAGACCTGTTGGCCGCGCTGGATCGCAACCGCATGTGCAAGCTGGTCTTGTCAGAGGAAAATATCCTTGGCACCACGCGCGCCGATCTTGTGGCCGCCGCAGAGCAGCTTTACCCGACAGGGGACGCGCGGCTGGCGCGACTGATGCAGGCGCTTGGCTGCACCAATGCAACGCTTTACCTGTCCATCCGCGCGCCGCTGGCATTTCTGACCTCGGCACATGGGCAGCAGCAGAATGCTGGCCGCTTCGCGCCGATGTCGGATTACCTTGCGCATGTTTCGCCCGACGCCCTGCGCTGGTCCGAACTGGTGCAGCGTTTGGCGTCGGTGCCGGACGTGGCGCGAGTCGTGGTATGGCGCTACGAGGACTACCCGGCCATCGTGCCGACGGTTCAAGACAGCATGCTGGGCCGTGGCCGACGGTTCGATCTGCCAGATCGCAAGCGCCTTGTCGGCACCTCGGCGCGCGCGTTGGAACATGCCCGCGCGGTGCTGGCCGAAAACCCGAGCCGTGATGTGACAGAGGTGATCCGCGCGGCCCGCGCGGCCTATCCCAAATCCGATGCGTTTCCCGGCCCCGCGCCCTTTGCGCCCGACGCTTTGGCCGCCGATCTGGCCCGGTATGACGACGATTGCACCCGGCTTGCAGCCTTGCCGAATGTCACGCTTCTGCGCCCGTCGCAGGATGCCGCATCAGCATCAGCCGTGAAACCCGCTTGAAACTGGCAAGATGCCTGCGTATGTGTGCGTCAAGCAAGCGATAGGCGGACCCATGGCCAAGACTAACCCTTTCCAGTTCATGCAGCAGGTGCGGGCCGAGACCGCCAAGGTCACATGGCCCAATCGGCGCGAAGTGGTCATTACCACGCTGATGGTGCTGGCCATGGCCGCTCTGACGGCTGTTTTCTTCTTTCTGGTCGATCTGCTGATCCGCACGGGGCTTGGCGGGCTTTTGGGAATGTTCGGCTGACGCGCGGTGCGTGCAGGGCTTGAAACCCGCGCGCGGCGGCTGTAACAGAAGCCCGAAAGGCGCACCGACTCGGTGCGCTGTTTTATTTCATCCGGAGGGCGCGCGCGACGCGGCCCCCTGGCCCGAGACAGGAAAGAGCATCATGGCCCAGCGCTGGTATTCGGTAAGCGTTTTGTCGAACTTCGAAAAGAAGATCGCGGAAGCCATTCGGACCGCTGCCGAAGAAGCGGGCATGCAGGACATGATTGACGAGGTGCTGGTCCCGACCGAGGAAGTGATCGAGGTGCGGCGCGGCAAGAAGGTCACGACCGAACGCCGCTTCATGCCCGGTTACGTACTGGTCCGCATGGAGATGACGCCGAAGGGCTACCACCTGATCAATTCGATCAACCGCGTGACCGGTTTTCTGGGCACGCAAGGCAAGCCGATGCCCATGCGCGACGAGGAGGTGAATGCCATCCTCAACCGCGTTCAGGAAACCGAGGACGCGCCGCGCACGCTGGTCCAGTTCGAAGTGGGTGAGCAGGTGAAGGTCAATGATGGCCCGTTCGAAGGGTTCTCGGGCACGGTCGAGGAAGTGGATGCCGACAACAACCGCCTGAAGGTGATGGTGTCGATCTTTGGCCGGGCAACCCCGGTCGACCTGGAATTCATGCAGGTGTCGAAGGACGCCTGACATGGGTGTTGTGGGAGGTTGCCGGGCGCGCCCGGTCAGGCCGGACCACTAAACCGCAAGCAGCCGACCGGTCGCGACCGGCGGCGAGGTGACAAGAAGGAGAGGCCGGATGGCCAAGAAAATCGTTGGACAGCTGAAGCTGCAAATCGCGGCGGGAAAAGCGAACCCGTCACCGCCCGTTGGTCCCGCACTGGGTCAGCGCGGCATCAACATCATGATGTTCACCAAGGAATTCAACGCCCGCACCGCCGAGATGGAGCCGGGCGCGCCCATTCCGACCGTGATTACCTATTACCAGGACAAGTCCTTCACGATGGACCTGAAGACGCCGCCGGCGTCGTGGTACCTGAAGCGCGCCGCGGGCCTGAAGCCCGTGGGCAAGCGCAACCGCGCGCAAGGCTCTCCCATGCCGGGCCGCACGGTGCAGGGCAGCGTGACCACCAAGCAGATCCGCGAAATCGCCGAGGCGAAAATGAAGGATCTGAACGCGACCTCCATCGAAGGGGCTATGCAGATCATCGCGGGCTCCGCCAAGTCGATCGGTCTTGAGGTGAAAGGGTAAGCACATGGCTAAAATTGCAAAACGCGTGAAAGCTGCCCGCGAAGCCTTTGCCGGCAAGGCGAATCTGAGCGTGGAAGAGGCTGTCAGCCTGATCAAGTCGAACGCCACCGCGAAATTCGACGAAACCGTCGAGATCGCGATGAACCTGGGCGTCGATCCGCGCCATGCCGACCAGATGGTGCGCGGCGTCGTGTCGCTGCCCAATGGCACCGGCAAGACCGTGCGCGTGGCTGTCTTTGCCCGTGGCCCGAAGGCCGACGAGGCGACCGCCGCCGGGGCGGACATCGTCGGTGCCGAAGACCTGATGGAAACCATCCAGTCCGGCAAGATCGAGTTCGACCGCTGCATCGCAACGCCCGACATGATGCCCATCGTGGGCCGACTGGGCAAGATCCTTGGCCCGCGCAACCTGATGCCGAACCCCAAGGTCGGCACGGTGACGATGGATGTGACCGCGGCCGTGCAAGCGGCGAAGGGCGGTCAGGTGCAGTTCAAGGCCGAGAAGGCAGGCGTGGTCCATGCCGGTGTTGGCAAAGCATCGTTCGACGAGGCGAAACTGGCCGAAAACATCCGCGCTTTCGTGGATGCGGTGTCCAAGGCCAAGCCGACGGGCGCCAAAGGTGCGTACATGAAGCAGGTCTTCCTGAGCTCGACCATGGGGGCCGGCGTGTCGGTCAGCGTGGACAGCGCCACCCAGGGCTGAACCGGGTAAAACCAAATCGAGTAAAGGCGGGCCGAGTGCCCGCCTTTTTCTGTTGAAAACGTCTGTGCCTTCGGCGGGGTCTTTGTCATCGGCGAGAGGGCACCCGGCAATCAATTGTAGCGAGGGCGGCATAGGCCGCAAACTGCGCGCTCCCGTTTCAGCCACTTGCGGGATTTTGTTCCACGGGGCCGGCTCCCGTTTGTGGTAAGTTTGGCTGTTCCGGTTGCGGTTGCGTGGATGGCCTTGCGCGTTGGCCAAGCGACCGTGCACGCGGCCCGCACAAGTCTTGCAGGTATCCATCAGTGCAGTCAGCAGGTTGGCGATCGCCGCGTTCTCGACCTTGAACAAGTCGTTCTGCTTGCCCAAACCCGGATGGACTGCTTCAGGCGGGCGCATCGAGCGCGTGAAAAAGTGCTGGCGACCCCGGCAGGATTCGAACCTGCAACCTGCCCCTTAGGAGGGGGCTGCTCTATCCGGTTGAGCCACGGGGCCTGTGGCCTTGCTTTTGCCAAGCCGAAGGCAAGGGTGCAAGTGGTGTCTTGGCGCGCGGGCTGTTGGGCGCTAACATGCGTTTCACGATGATCTGAACAGGAACACGCGCGTGCCCCCATATCTGCCCCCTCAGACCGCCCGCCCGCTCACATTGCGCGATGTGTCAGAGGTCAGCGGCGTCAGTGAAATGACGGTCAGCCGCGTATTGCGCAACCGCGATGATGTCTCGCCCGCAACACGTGACAAGGTTTTGGCGGCGGCCAAGAAATTGGGGTACGTGCCCAACAAGATTGCGGGTGCGCTTGCATCGCAGCGCGTTAATCTTGTGGGCGTCATCATTCCGTCACTGGCGAACATGGTATTCCCGGAAGTGCTGCGGGGAATTTCGTCGGGGCTGGAAGATAGCGGGCTGCAACCCGTTTTCGGTGCGACGGATTACCTGGCGGAGCGCGAAGAGAATGTCATTTACGAAATGCTGTCCTGGCGTCCGTCCGGTGTGATCGTGGCCGGGCTGGAGCACACCGATGCGGCCTGCGCGATGTTGGCCAATGCTGGCATCCCGATTGTCGAGATCATGGATATCGACGGGACTGCGATTGATTCGGTTGTCGGGATCTCGCATCGGCGCGCCGGGCGCGAAATGGCAGAGGCGATCCTGCAAGCGGGCTATCGCAAGATCGGATTTCTGGGCACCAAGGTGCCCGATGACTTCCGGGCGCGCAAACGTCTTGAAGGGTTCACCGCGGCGCTGGCCGAAGCCGGAGTGTCGCTGGCCGATACCGAGGATTACGCAGGCGGATCGTCGCTGGCCAAGGGCCGCGAGATGACCGAGGCCATCCTTGCGCGCACGCCTGATCTGGATTTCCTGTATTACTCCAACGACATGATCGGGGCAGGGGGGCTGCTGTACTGCCTGGATCAGGGGCTGGACGTGCCCGGCACATTGGGTCTGGCCGGGTTCAACGGCCTGGAACTGCTGGACGGGCTGCGCCTGAAGCTGGCCACAACCGATGCCTGCCGTCGCGATATCGGGTTTCGGGCGGCGCAGATCATTACAGGCAAACCGACCGACGGCATGATCGGGTCGCAGCGCATAGAACTGGACCCCATTCTTGCCCCGGGTGATACCATCCGCCGCGTCGCGTGATCCAAGCCGACCGCCGTCATCCTCTGTCACGGGGGTGTCGCTTTTCTGGGCTAGGTTGATCACTGCGACATCTGGTGCGCTCTAATCGCTTGTCAGATTGTTTGCCCTAGATATAGTGATCGTATGGTCGGGCCGTATCTGCGGGACGACGCTGGCCCCAGCGGGGCGGATATTGCCTCAAGGGGCCGCCATGAGAAGGGTGGCACCATGGATGGTGATTTCAGGACCGAGTTCGTGCGCGAACCGGTGGCATTGAAACAGTTTCCCGCGCTGGTCTTGAACGCGGATTACCGGCCGCTGTCATATTACCCGCTGTCGCTATGGCCTTGGCAGGACGCGATCAAGGCCGTGTTCCTGGACCGGGTCGATATTCTGGCGCATTACGACGAGGTCGTGCGCAGCCAACGGATGGAAATCCAGGTGCCATCCGTGGTCGTGTTGCGCGAATTCGTCAAACCGCGCAAGCGCGTCGCCTTTACCCGCTTCAACCTGTTCCTGCGCGATGAATTCGCCTGCCAGTATTGCGGGTCGCGGCACGATCTGACCTTTGACCACGTCGTTCCGCGCAAGCTGGGCGGTGTGACGAGCTGGGAAAACGTGGTCGCCGCCTGCGCGCCGTGCAACCTGCGCAAAGGGGCGAAAACCCTGCGCGAGTCGGGCCTGAGGTTGCGCCAGACGCCGCGCCGCCCCGATGCGGAACTGCTGCGCAACCTGGGCCGCCGGTTTCCGCCCAACCACCTGCATGAAAGCTGGCTGGATTACCTGTATTGGGATACCGAGCTTGACGCGTAACCCCTCGCGCGCCGATGCTGGCACTGGACAGCGCCCGCTCTGACGGGGTAAAGCGTTGCTAGCGCTAACATCGCGGAGGTTGTGACATGGTCGCACGCGTCATCCCGGTCGATTGCTTCGACCTGGTCATTTTCGGGGCAACGGGCGACCTGGCCCGGCGCAAGATTCTGCCGGGCCTGTATCGGCGTTGGAAGGAAGGGCAGATTCCCGAGGGCTGCACCATCATCGGCGCC
>JAAAPG010000012.1 GCA_009908405.1 Alphaproteobacteria bacterium
GGCAACGCGAACCGCGCACGCCAGATGGTTGCGCGGTCATATTCTGCCAGCGGCTGGGGTGCGATTTGCCCGGTATCGGTCGCAACCGGCGCGGGCGCATCCCCCTTGGGCATGATGAACAGCGCCGACAGGTGCATTGCCCCATCCGCGATGTGATCCAGAAACAGCACGGGGCCGATAGGCGCGGTAATCTCTGTCATGACAGACAGGTAGGGCGGCACACCCCGCCCCGCAATCATCCCTGCGCGAAATTATCCCGCGCTTGCATAGTTTTGCGCAACAAGGGTTAACCCTGCTCCGGCACCAGGATCTCGCGCTTGCCGACATGGTTGGCAGGCGTGACAAGCCCTTGGTCTTCCATCTGCTCCACAAGCCGCGCGGCCTTGTTATAGCCGATGCCCAGTTTGCGCTGGATGTAGCTGGTCGAGCATTTGCGGTCCTGGATAACGACCTGCACGGCCTGATCGTAGAGCGCGTCCTCGCCAGTCGTGTTGCCGCCAAGGCCCAGCACCGCGTCGATATCGGCTTCCTTGTCGGATTCCGGCCCATCGACCACGCCGGACTTGTAATCGGGCGGGCCGAAGGATTTCAGGTGGTTGACGACCTCCTCGACCTCTTCATCGCTGACGAATGGCCCGTGTATGCGGTTCAGGCGCCCGCCACCGGCCATGTACAGCATGTCCCCCATGCCCAGAAGCTGCTCTGCCCCTTGTTCACCCAGAATGGTGCGGCTGTCGATTTTCGACGTCACCTGGAACGAGATCCGCGTCGGGAAGTTCGCCTTGATCGTGCCGGTAATGACATCCACGGACGGGCGCTGCGTGGCCATGATAAGGTGAATGCCCGACGCCCGCGCCATCTGCGCCAAGCGCTGGATGCAGGCCTCGATTTCCTTGCCCGCGACCATCATCAGGTCGGCCATCTCATCGACCACGACAACGATGAAGGGCAGGACTTCGGGTTCGAATTCCTCGGTCTCGAACACCGGGTCACCGGTTTCGTCGTCGAACCCGGTCTGGATGGTGCGCTTGAACATCTCGCCCGCGGCCAAGGCCTCGCGCACGCGGCCATTGTAGCCGTCGATGTTGCGCACGCCCATTTTCGACATCTTGCGGTAGCGTTCTTCCATCTCGCCCACGACCCATTTCAGGGCGACGACCGCCTTTTTCGGGTCGGTCACAACGGGCGACAGCAGGTGCGGGATGCCGTCATAGACGCTGAGTTCCAGCATCTTGGGGTCGATCATGATCATGCGGCATTCATCGGGGTTCAGCCGATAGAGCAACGACAGGATCATGGTGTTGATCGCCACGGATTTGCCCGACCCGGTGGTGCCTGCGATCAGCAAATGCGGCATCTTGGCCAGGTTGGCGACGATCGCTTCGCCATCAATGCCCTTGCCCAGCGCCAGCGGCAGGCGCATGTTGCTGTCGCCGAAATCGCGCGCTGCGAGGATCTCGCGCAGCACGACCTTTTCACGATGGGAATTGGGAAGTTCGATCCCGATGATCGACCGCCCCGGCACGGTAGACACCCGCGCCGACAACGCCGACATGGAGCGCGCAATGTCATCGGCCAGACCGATCACGCGGCTGGCTTTCAAACCCGGCGCGGGTTCCAGTTCGTATTGCGTCACCACGGGGCCGGGCCGCACGCTGACGATTTCACCGCGCACGCCGTAATCTTCCAGCACCGCTTCCAGCATCCGGGCATTTTCTTCCAGCGCGTCGTCGCTCAGGGTGAAGCGTTCGACCTCTGATGGGTTCTGCAACAAGCCCAGAGGCGGCAACTCGAAACTTGGTGCATCGGGTTCGAACCGGAAAGCGGGCTCTGCTTCGGCCTTTGCCTGCCTTGACGGTTGCACCTTGCGCGCCAGCGGGGCAACGACACGCCGCTGAAGCACATGGCCGGACGCGCGCGGCGCCGGACTGTCTGACGCCGGCAGCGCATCCGTGGAGGTCGCCGCTTGGTCCGGAACTGGCTGCGGCGCCGCGGGGGCCGCCGCTATCATCCAGTCGGGCAATGGAACGGCGGGCATGTCCGGTGACAACCGGGCCGACAGTTGCGCGGCAAAATAGGGGTCATGACCGGTTTGTGCTGCGTCGGTCGCCGCGTGGGCCGGCTGCTGCGGGTCAGGCACCGTGGCAGACGCGCTCAGCTCAGGTTCTTGCGGGCGCCTGTTGCGGTCAAACTGGAAAACCGGTTTCGAAGGTTGGCGATGTCGGATCGCATCGGCGATGCGCGAGCGGATATGCTCACCCGCCGGGGCCGGAACCGCCGCGGCATCCTGGGTGAGCGGAGGTTCTATCAGTTCTGCCTGGGGCAGCGGCTGCGCCGGTTCAGGCCGCGCGCTGAGCGATTTCAACCGCGCCAGCAGGCTTGGCCGCTCCTCTGCCGGTGATGCGTCCGCCAGCTCCGGGGATGCTGGCTGATAGCGGGGCGCGGTGGCGGTCAGCGCCGGTTCGACCATCTGTTGTGGCACCTCTGGCGACGACACCTGGGGGTGGTAACCCGTCGGGCGAATAACCGGCGGGGCGCGCCGCATCTCGGGCTCTGGCGGATGGGCCGGAGCGGGTTGCCATTGCGGGGCGGGCGCATAACCCTCTGGCGGTTGCTGGGCGGCGCGTGCCTGTGCCTTGGCACGCGCATGCTCGGCCATGGCGCCACCCGCCTTTTGCACCCCGCGCAAGCCACCGTTGGCCCCACCGCGCAACAGCGCGAACACGCCCGCGTAGAGCAGCACAACACCGGAAACCAGGTAGGTTGCAAATTTCACGATTTCGCGCGGCGAGACACCCAGCACGAAACCCCAGAGTGCCAAGGCCCCGCACAACATGACGATTGACATGACGCGCACGCCCGCGCCCGCGCTCATCGGCAACGCGTTGACCACCGCGGCCAGAACCGTATCCCCGAACACGCCGCCCAGACCGGTGACGGGATCCCACTCTGCGCTTGGCACAAGGGTCGCGCACCAGATCGCGCCAATGGCCAGCGCGATGGGCAGGAACACGCCGCGCGCCATCAGCGTTTCATGCCCGCGCGCCAGGACCAGCCGCAGGCCCCAAACCAGAAGGAACGCTGCCAGCCCCCAGCTTGCAAGGCCCAGGATCACCATCAGCGGTGCCGCCAGCATCGCCCCGACCCGCCCAAGCGAGTTGCGCACGGGTTCGTCGGTCGCGGCCATCCAGCCCGGATCGTCCGGCGAATAAGACCCAAGCATCACCGCGCAGGCAAAGGCCAGCGCCAGCAAAAGCAACCCGACCATTTCGCGGCCCCGCTTTTGCACCAGGGCAGACAAGTTGCTGTCCAGAAGCGGCTCACGCTGGTTGATGTTGTAGGATGCCATCGAAAGACCTCTCAGCGATACAGACAATCGCGCAGCCGAAGCAGCGCGTCTTGTATTTCATCAATCGGTGTGACCATGGCCACGCGGATAAAGCCATGACCGGGGTTTGCGCCATCAATCTTGCGCGCCAGATAGGCGCCGGGCAGCACGCGGATGCCGGTTTCGCGCCACAGGTGCAGCGCGGCGGTTTCGCCGTCGGGCACAGGCAGCCACAGGAAGAACCCGCCCTCTGGCCCATGATAGCCCGGCACATTTGCAAAGACCCGGTCTCCCAGCGCGTATTTCTGCTGATAGAGCGCGCGCGAGCGGTCGACATGGCGCTCATCCGACCATGCGGCAGCGGCGACATGCTGCAAGGGTTCGGGCAAGGGCGCACCCGCATAGGCGCGCAACTGGCGCATGCGGCGAATGCTGTCCGGGCCGCCTGCCACGAAGCCCGAGCGCAAGCCGGGCAGGTTCGACCGCTTCGACAGCGAATGAAAGCTCAGAACGCGCTCCGGGTCCGCGCCCATTTGCCCTGCTACTTCCAAGGCGCCGGGTGGCGGACTGGTGCGGTAAATTTCGGAATAGCACTCATCGGCGAAGATGCGGAAATCGTGCTTTTCGGCCAGCGCGATCAGGTCACGCCAATAGGCGGCATCGGCCACGGCCCCTTGCGGGTTGGACGGCGAACAGACATAGGCAATCGCCACGCGGTCCAGCAGGTCCGGCGCAAGCGCGGCATAATCGGGCAAATAGCCGGTTTCCGCCGTGGCAGGCACGAAAACCGGTTCTGCGGCGACCGCCAGCGCGGCCACGGCATAGACCTGATAAAAGGGGTTGGGCGTCAGGATGACCGGCTTCGCGCCGTTCTTCTGTTCCGGGCACAGCGCCAGTGCCGCGTTGAACAGCCCTTCGCGCGTGCCGTTCAACGCCATGATCCGCGCCGGTGGCAGGCTTACGCCGTACCGCCGCCCCAGCCATGCGCTGATCGCGTCCAGCAAGTCGGGGATTCCCTCGTTCACAGGGTATTTCGCGAACAGATGCGTGTGCGCCTGCAAGACCTCTGACAGGAAGGGCGGCATTTCATGACGCGGCTCGCCAATCGTCATGGCCACGACCTCTCCGCCGGGGGCGTGATGGTCGAGCAACGCGCGCAGGCGCGGAAACGCGTATTCCGGCAGGTTCGAAAACCGCTCTGGACCTTGCATGGACTGCCTCTGACTTTCAGGGTCTTTTGCCCCGATGTTGCAGGCAGGATAGCGCGCAAGCGCCGTTGCGTCCAGCGTCGAGGATGAAGATAGTGCCATAACCCCGCGAAATTGTGGCATTTTCGCAGAGCGTAGCATCCCTACCAGATTTAGCGTTTTTCAGGGTCGTGACACCCAAACCCTAGCTGCGCAGCACGGGTTCCGCAGCGGCCCCAAGCCGCAACAGCCTGTCTTCCTCCATCGGCCCTGCCATGAAACTGATCCCGGCGGACGGTGTTCCGGTGGGCAATGTCAGCGCGCACAGCCCCAGCATGTTGCCGATCCGGGTGTTGCGCAAGGTCAGCAGGTTTTCGGTTGTATAATACGCCTCATCCGCCAGCAGCCGCGCGGCATTGGGTGGCAGGTTCGGGGCGGTGGGCAGGATGACGGCATCATAACCTGCGACCTGAGCAATATATCGCGCGCGCAGCTCCGCCAGCCGGTTCCAAGCGGCAATGTAGTCAGCGGCGGAATGCTCTGCCCCCGCCCGAAACCGCGCCAGAATGGGCGGGAACATCACATCGGGCCGGGTGTCTATCAGGTCGCGCCATTCGGCCCAGGCCTCTGGCGTGTAGATGATGGCGGACAGGGCCAGCACCTCGTCCACAACGGGCAGCGTGGCGCGCGTCAGCGTGGCCCCGGCCCGTTCCAGACGCTGCGCCGCGTCCTCGAACGCTTGCGCGGGCTCGGGGCGGATGTCCTCGAACGGCGCGCCCTCCAGCACCAGAAAGCGCCGCCCCGTCAGGCTGGCGCCGCGCAGATCTGGCAGCACGCGCCCCTCCAGCGCGGCCAGGAACGCCGCGCAATCCTCGACATTGCGCGCCAATGGGCCGACCGTGTCAAAGCGGCGCGCCAGCGGCACCACCCCGTCCAAGGGCAACCGCCCATGCGTGGTTTTCAGCCCCACAAGGTCGTTCCAAGCCGCCGGAATGCGCACCGACCCGCCCGTGTCTGTCCCAACGCCCAGCGCCGCCAAGCCAAAAGCCACCGACGCCGCCGCCCCCGAGGAACTGCCCCCCGGCACGGCATCGGCATCATTCACGCAAGGCGGCGTGGCAGTGACCGGGTTCAACCCCAACCCGGAATAGGCGAATTCGGACATGTGTGTCTTGCCCAGGCAGATCGCGCCCGCCTGCCGCGCCACCCGCACCACCTGCGCGTCGCGCAGCGGAATGCGCCCGGCCAACAGCGCGGACCCGGCCGCCGTGACGGTGCCCGCGCTGTCGAACAGGTCTTTCCAAGAGATCGGAACGCCATCCAGCGGCCCGCGCCGCAGCCCGGAGCGCGCCCGCGACCGCGCGGTCATCGCTTCCAGCAGCGCGCGTTTCTCTGTCACACTCGCATAAATCCGCTCGGCTTGCGGATGCGCGCGGATCGCGTCCAGATAGGCTTCTGTCAGGGCCATGGGGCACAGCGCGCCCTGCTCGATTGCGCGGCCCTGCGACAGGGCGCCTCTGGTCAGCCAGTCTTGCATCAGTCCCCCGGACTTGCGGTTCTCCCGTGTTGTGTCAGAGTATTCAGAGCCAGACGAAATTGAAACGATCAATATGCCACATGGACTTGAACGCATGACTGTTCCATATCGCTGCCCATGACATATGACACCGATATCCTGATCGTCGGCGGCGGACTGAACGGCCCGGCGCTTGCCTTGGCACT
>JAAAPG010000264.1 GCA_009908405.1 Alphaproteobacteria bacterium
CGCCGCGCGCTGGGCCTGCGGGCGTTCGATGTGCAGTTGATCGGCGGCATTTTCCTGCACCAGGGCAATATTGCCGAAATGAAAACGGGCGAGGGCAAGACGCTTGTCGCCACGCTGCCCGCCTACCTGAACGCGCTGGCGGGCAAAGGCGTGCATATCGTCACCGTGAATGACTACCTTGCCAAGCGCGATTCGGCCTGGATGGGCAAGGTCTTCGAAAAGCTGGGGATGCGCACCGGCGTGGTCTATTCGCAGCAGCCCGACCATGAAAAGCCAGAGGCCTACGCCGCCGACGTGACCTATGCGACCAATAACGAGCTGGGCTTCGACTACCTGCGCGACAACATGCGGATGCGTATCGAAGAAATGCACCAGCGCCCGCATTTCTTCGCCATCGTCGACGAGGTCGATTCGATCCTGATCGACGAAGCGCGCACGCCGCTGATTATTTCCGGCCCCGCCGATGACCGGTCAGAGCTGTATGTAAAGGTCAACGCGCTGATCCCCAGCCTGACGGAAGAGCATTTCACGCTGGACGAAAAGCTGCGCAACACCACGCTGACCGAGGACGGCAACGAGTTCATCGAAGAAAAGCTGCGCGAGGCCGGGATGCTCGAAGACGGCATGTCGCTTTACGACCCGGAAGCGACCTCGCTTGTGCACCATGTGAACCAGGGCCTGCGCGCGCATAAACTGTTCCACAAGGACCAGAATTACATCGTGCGCGATGGTCAGGTGGTGCTGATCGACGAATTCACCGGGCGCATGATGACCGGTCGGCGCCTGTCCGAAGGGCTGCACCAGGCAATCGAGGCAAAGGAAAACGTGGCCATCCAGCCGGAAAACGTGACCTATGCCTCTGTCACCTTCCAGAACTATTTCCGCATGTATGAAAAGCTGGCGGGCATGACCGGCACGGCCAGCACGGAAGCGTCGGAATTCCGAGAGATTTACGATCTGGGCGTGGTCGAGATTCCGACCAACCTGCCGATTGCGCGCCTTGACGAAGACGACCAGGTTTACCGCACCGCTGCCGAAAAACTACAAGGCGTGTTGACGGAAATTCGCGCCGCCCATGACAAGGGGCAGCCGATCCTGGTGGGGACGACCTCTATCGAGAAATCGGAAGAGCTGGCGGCGCTGCTGAAAACAGCCGACATCCCTCATAACGTGCTGAACGCCCGCCAACACGAACAAGAAGCGCAGATCGTGGCCGATGCGGGCCGCCTTGGTGCGGTGACAATCGCCACCAACATGGCCGGGCGCGGCACCGATATCCAGTTGGGCGGCAATGTCGACATGCAGGTCATGCAGGCGCTGTCCGAAACCCCCGATGCCGAGCCCGCCGAAACCCGTGCCCGGATCGAGGCCGAAGTCGCGGATGAAAAGCAAAAGGTGATCGACGCTGGCGGCCTGTTCGTGCTGGCCACCGAACGCCACGAAAGCCGCCGGATCGACAACCAGTTGCGCGGGCGTTCCGGTCGCCAGGGCGATCCGGGGCGGTCGGTGTTCTTCCTGTCCTTGGAAGATGACCTGATGCGCGTCTTCGGGTCCGAACGCCTGGACAAGGTGCTGTCCACCCTTGGCATGAAGGATGGCGAGGCGATCGTCCATCCATGGGTCAACAAGTCGCTGGAAAAAGCCCAAGCCAAGGTCGAAGGCCGCAATTTCGACATGCGCAAGGAGTTGTTGAAATACGACAACGTCATGAACGAACAGCGCAAGGTCATCTTCGACCAGCGCCGAGAGATCATGCAGGCCGATGACTTGTCGGAAATCACCGGCGATATGCGCCACCAGGTGATCGACGATCTGATCGACGAACACATGCCGCCCAAATCCTATTCAGAGCAATGGGATATGGACGGGCTTCAAGCCGCGTTGCGCGACAAGATGGGGTTGGACCTGCCCGCGCCTGAATGGGGCGAGGAAGACGGTGTCGACCAGGACGTGGTGCGCGAGCGCGTGGCCGAAGCGTCGGATGCGCTGATGGCGCAGAAAGAAGAGCAATTCACGCCTGACACGCTACGTTCACTGGAAAAGCAGGTGCTTCTGGAAACCATCGACCGCAAGTGGCGCGAGCATTTGCTGACGCTGGACCATCTGCGTTCTGCGGTGCGGTTCCGGGGTTACGCCCAGAAAGACCCGCTGAACGAATACAAGGCCGAAGGCTTTGTCCTGTTCGAATCCATGCTCAATTCGCTGCGTGAGGATGTCACGCAATACCTGTCGCGTATCCGGCCGCTGTCCGAAGCCGAACAAAAGGAAATGTTGCAGCAAATGGCGCTGCAGCAACAAGGAAAACAGGTCGCCGAGGAGAATGACGGAACGCCGCCAACGCCGTTGATCGACGGGTTCGACGAGCGTGATCCGTCCACATGGGGAAATCCCGGTCGGAATGACCCGTGCCCATGCGGGTCGGGTAAGAAGTTCAAGCATTGTCACGGGCAAATCTTGTGATTTCGCGCTGATTGGCCCGGATTCGTCACCAAAACCGCTAAACAGCCAAGCTTTGGCCGCTTTGCTGCCCAATTCACAGGTCAGCCTGTTCGCAGGTTAACATGTGGGTGGCAAAGATGAACCGGCAAGTGATTATTCGTGGAGCAGCGGTCTCTACTGCCGCTATTGCGGCATCTGTTTTCTTGGCAGGCCAGTTTCTGGGTGACAGGGCGACGATCGCCGATGGCGATATCACCGACGCCCCTGTCGAGATGCGCAGCGCGAGCGTGGTCGGGTCGTTTGGCTCTGCGACATCGAAAGCCGAGAAGGCACCTGTCGTGGAAACTGCCGCGCTGGATAAGTCTGCTGACAGGGCAGCCGCGACGACCGCAGAGGACTCGTTCCAACCGGAGCTGACCTTTGCCGAGACAAGCCAACCTGTCGCCCCACGGCAACCCGTCGAGTCGTCGCTGTGCGATGCCAGCCTGTCGGCGGTTCCGGCAATCGACGGGTTGATGGAGATTCGCCTTGATGCGCCCTGCAACACGAACGAGCGTGTGGTCATCAGCCATGGTGATCTGGCTTATAGCGCATCGCTGGATGAGGCGGGCGCCTATACGGGCTATGTTCCTGCCCTGGCGGCAGATGCGAGAATCGACGCGTTCCTGGCCGACGACACCTATTTGCAGGCTCAGACCGAGATCGCCGATCACAACCTGCACGCGCGGATGATCGTGCAATGGAGTGGGGCCGCCAATGTTGGTTTGCACGCCTTTCATCGGGGCGCGGGCCATGGCGAGAAGGGCCATATCAGTGTTCTGAACCCGTTCGATGCCGCGCTGGAGGAAGCGTTTCTTGTTGGGCTTGGCGACAGTGACGGGGTCGAGCCGATGTTGGCACAGGTCTATTCGGTCCCGGTTGAGCAGGCTGCGGACAGCCGCGTGCAACTGGAACTGGGGGTCGACGCGGAAACCTGTGGAACGGATGTAGTGGTGTTCGTCCTGTCAACACATGGCGAAGGAGCTGGCAGTGTCGAAGAGTTGAGTGTCGCCATGCCGGAATGCGGGTCCGGCGATGGGCTTGTCATCGTTGATCTGCCGTTCAACCCGGTCGCGCCGGCTGCCGGCACTTTGGAATTCACCGCCGACCAGTCATGATTGGTCAGCGTCGGATTGGCCGGGCTGTTCAGCCACGCCGGACGCGGTTTATGTGTTGAGCCGTTCCGACCCGGCCGTTTGTCACATCTACAGCAAGCCTTCCGAACGAAAGCTGATTTCGCATGATTTGCCGATCACCAGATGGTCGTGCAGCGTGATCGACAAACACTCGGCGGCCCTTTGAACCTGTTCGGTCATGCTGATATCCGCCTGCGACGGCGTGGGATCGCCCGAAGGATGATTGTGCACCAGTATCAAGGCGCTTGCATTCAGCTCAAGCGCGCGGCGCATGATCTCCCTGGGATAGACGGGCACGTGGTCCACTGTCCCGTGGCCTTGCGCTTCATCCGCGATCAGGCTGTTCTTGCGGTCCATGAACAATACGCGGAATTCTTCCGTCTCGCGGTGCGACATGGTGGTGTGGCAATAGTCGAGCAAGGCATCCCAACTTGAAATAACGGGCCGGTTCATAATTCGGGCCCGCGCCATGCGCTGTGCGCAGGCCTCTACCAGTTTCATTTCGACAATAACCGCTTCGCCCACCCCGTCGGTCATGCACAATCGTGCTGCGGGTGCCGACAATACGCCTGCCAAATCCCCGAATTCGTCGATCAAGCGGCGGGCCAAGGGCTTTACATCCTGCCGGGGAATGGCGCGAAACAGCAACAGTTCAAGCAGTTCGTAATCTGGCATCGCGGTTGCCCCGCCGGTCAGAAACCGGCTGCGCAATCGCTTGCGATGGTCGCGCAGATAGGACGGGGTTTGCACGGCCCGCGATGGGGGGGCCGCAAGCGCGGCGGATAGGCCGGACCGATTCGCAGTCCGATCAAGCTGATCGCGATCCGCGAAGAGTGGAAGGGCGCATTCCCGAAAGGCAGAGTCAGGCCGAGTCATGCGAAAAAGATTGCGCGATAAGCACTAACAATGGGTTAACGCATGTGGAGCGGAGCAGAATAGTTGCCACATTGAGAATCAGGTGCTACGTTTTCTCACAAGTGCGAGATAATCCCGTGATAAGCGGGTTCCCGCGCACTTGCTGAGGTTTTTGAGCAGTTAACAATAAGAAATTTTTCATACTTGGAGGACTATCAATGAAAAAAATCGCGCTCCCGGCCCTTGCCCTGGCAATGGCCCCTTTCTTCTCGGCACCGGCGGCGGCATGGGAAGGTCACGTGGTCGAATGTTTCGACAAAGTCTACGTGGCGCCTGAGTACAAATACACCAAGCACATGGTCAAGCATGCGAAAACCAAGCTTGAGCATCGTGGCAAGGGCAAGCACATGCAGGTCGTGCGTGTGCATTACCCGGCTGTGTATGAACAGACCCGCAGCTTGGTGCGCGCTGGCCACTACGTCATGAAACCCACGAAGTGCAAGCACTAAAGGGTGTCCATCGGACCATCCCCGTCCGCCATGCGGGTAACTTGGCGGATTGACCGGTGACCGATGGACCAAGAGAACATCCCTGCCGCACCCAGTCGCGGCAGGGATACTTTTTACCGAAAAATCACGATTACGCTCATCGACATCAGACATCGGAGGAGTAGATGTCAAAGTCATGGTTACTCGCCTTGGTTGTCGTATTGCCAGGCTGCTCGGTTTTCTCGACGGATTGTTCGCGCGAGAAGGCCGCCCTGCGCGCGACCGATTCCGCGATCGCGCACGCTACCCGGCACAGGGACAGAGGCTTCACCGCCCGGCTGGCCTCGCGCGGACATGCGACCTATCATTGCGCGCCCGGCCCGGCGGGGCAGGTGCATTGCGCAAGATCCGCGACCAGATCGGCACCGGACACCGATTTGAACGAACTTTATCGCAAGCGCGATGCCGCGGTCGCCAGAGTTGGTAACTATTGCGGCTGAGTGACTCGGTTCGCCGTATCGGCTGTCAACCGATCCGGCTGCCGGTGGGCCATGCGCCTGCCGTGGCGTCGTCCAGCGCGTAACGATTTACGGCCTGGTTTCAGATCGGCAGGCCGCGCATCAGCCGTGGCCGATCACCTGTCAGTCCTGCCGCTTGGCGAATACAGGCGCGGCGCAGGCCGGGAACGGCGCCCACTGCACCCAAGCCCAAGTCCCGCATGGCGCGTAGAATCGGGTTATCGTTGGAAAACAGACGGTTAACGCTATCGGTGCCAAAGGCCATCAGCGACGTGTCGAACCGACGCCACTGTTGATATCGCTCCAGCACCAGCGGATTTGCGAAATCTTCGCCACGGCGCACGGCCTCTGTAATGACCTCTGCCAAGGCGGCGATATCGCGCAGCCCGAAATTGAAGCCCTGGCCGGCGATGGGGTGCATCCCATGCGCGGCATCGCCCACAAGCGCCACGCGCGGCGCGATGAACTGGTTCGCGATGGTCAGTTTCAGCGGATAGGCATACCGCATCCCGGCCAGGCTGATTTCGCCCAAAAAGCCGCCGAACCGGGGTTTCAGCGCCTCCAGATAGCCCGCATCGTCCAAGGCGTGGATCTCTTTCGCGCGCGCCGTGTTCTCGCTCCAGACAATGGAAGAGCGATTGCCGGGCAGCGGCAGGATCGCGAGCGGTCCCGGCGGCATGAAAAACTGGTGCGCCTCGCCATTATGGGGGCGCTCATGCTCGACCGCGCAGACCAGCCCGGTCTGGCCATAATC
>JAAAPG010000034.1 GCA_009908405.1 Alphaproteobacteria bacterium
GGCGTCCTTGCCCTTGTCCTTGTCGAACAGGTAGCCTTCGAGGAACACGATCTCGCTATCGGCCATGACGGATGCGTCCACGTCATCCGGCCCTAGCTCGGCGGACATGCCCAGATAGGTGTTCATCGACCGCTCGCCATCGGGGGTGACAAAGATCATGCTGCGCGAGGTGGGCAATTCGCCGCCCGCAACCGGCGCATTGACGAATTTCGCGCCCACTTTGTCGGAATCCTGCGCGTAGAACCGGCCCAGCTCATCGTCATTCACCCGTCCCACGAAGGCCGCGCGCAGGCCCAGTGCCCCCGCACCGGCCAGCGTGTTGGCCACCGATCCGCCAGAGGCTTGCTCGCGCCCCTCCATCGCCGCGAACAGCGTTTCGGCGCGGTCACGGTCAATCAGTTGCATGATCGCCTTGTGGATATCCATCCGCTCTAGGAAATGGTCATCGACCGTGCTGATGACATCGACAATGGCGTTGCCGATCCCGGCAATCTGGTAGGTTTTCATAGGGTCTTTTCCTCGAATTGGCACAGGTCGCGGATCAGGCAGGTGCCGCAGGCGGGCTTGCGCGCCTTGCAGGTGTAGCGGCCGTGCAGGATCAGCCAGTGATGGGCATGAAGTTGGTAATCGGCGGGCACGTGGTCCTCGATCGCGCGTTCGACCTTCTCGACATCGCGGCCAGGGCAAATGCCGGTGCGGTTGCCGACGCGAAAGATATGCGTGTCCACCGCCTGCGCGGGCATGCGCCACCACATGTTCAGCACGACATTGGCGGTCTTGCGCCCCACGCCGGGCAGCGATTGCAGCGCCGCGCGCGAACATGGCACCTCGCCGCCGTATTGCTCGACCAGGATGCGCGACAGCTTGATCACGTTCCGGGCCTTGTTGCGATACAGCCCGATGGTCTTGATGTGTTGGATCACGCCATCCTCGCCCAGCGCCAGCATCTTTTCGGGCGTGTCGGCCACGGCGAACAGCCCGCGCGTGGCACGGTTTACGCCGATATCGGTCGCTTGCGCCGACAGCGCCACGGCCACGACCAGCGTGAAGGCATTGACATGCTCCAGCTCGCCCTCGGGTTCCGGGTCCGCCGCGTGAAAGCGGCGAAAGATCTCGCGTATCGTGCTGTAATCGAGCTGCTTGGCCATGGCGCCTCTATGCAATGGGGGCGGGGCGGGGGCAATCCCCTAGCCGCGCGCCATTTTGGCCAGATCGAGCGCGCCCAGATCGCGCATGATCGCGCGCACGGGTTCGGTGAAATATTCACCATCACCGCGGTGGTGATCGCCTTGGTGAATGACCAAAGGCGGCAGCAGCACGAACGGGCTGCGCCCGCCCTTGCGCGCCTGCACGATGACCCGCCGTGCGGGGCGCTGCGCGCGCGCGGCCAAGGGCAAGACAACGGCACTCGCGCGCGATGCAAGCCCGGCCAGAATGTCGGGTAATCGGTCCGTCAGGTGAATGACGCTCAGGTATCCCCCGTCGCGCACGCGTCGCAGCCCCACATCCAGCCAATCGGCCAACGGGGTCTCTTCGCGCAGGGCGCGGTCGCGGCCGGCATCCTGCGCGGCGGGGCCATGCGCGGTATAGTAGGGCGGGTTCGCGATGACATGGTCGAAGCTGCGGGTGCGCAAATCATGCGGCAAGGCGCGCAGATCGGCCGCGACCACTGTCAGGTCGGCGCCGTTCTCCGCGGCATTGCGTCGCGCGAGGGCCGCGTAATCGGCTTGCACTTCGACACCATGCAGCGACAGAGCCGGAACGCGCGCGGCCAGACACATGCTGGCCACGCCGACGCCGCAGCCCAGCTCCAGCACTTTTTGCCCGGCCTGTGCGGGCACCGAAGCCGCAAGAAACACCGGGTCGGTCGCCGCCCGGTAGCCGACGCGCGGCTGCCACGCCCGGACATGCCCGCCAAGGAAGGCATCCCGCGTCAGGTCCGCGTCCTTTGACTCAGTCATGCAGCGGAATACCATTCTCTTTTAGAACAGAGGTCGCGATGAAATGATCTTCACGCCGCACCAGCAACCGCCGCGGCATCATGCCCAAGGTCGATTCGAGCGTGTGCATATGGACGTCTACATCGAACACCTCTATACCTTCGCCCTGTAGCAGGGCCGTGGCAAAAGGAATGATCGTCGGGTTCGTGGTGCGGAGTAGTTCTTTCATGGCCGCAGTTTAGGGTCGCCCCCCGGCGTTTGTCGAGACAGGATGCAAGCGATGGATACCCAGCACATACAGGATCGTCCGCATGACGCGCTTGCCGATCATCTGTCCGATGACCTGACAGCGGTCAATGCGCTGATCCGCCGGACCATGGCATCCGAACACGCGCCGCGCATTCCCGAGGTGACCGCGCATCTGATCGAAGCGGGCGGCAAGCGCATCCGGCCCATGCTGGTGCTGGCCGCGGCAGAGCTGTGCGGCTATGGCGGCGCGCATCATCATCATCTGGCGGCCACGGTGGAATTCATTCACACGGCAACACTGCTGCATGATGACGTGGTCGATGAAAGCGCGCAGCGGCGCGGGCGGGCCACGGCCAACCTGCTCTGGGACAACAAGTCGTCCGTTCTGGTTGGCGATTACCTGTTTGCCCGCGCGTTCCAGCTCATGGTGGCTTGCGGGTCGTTGCGGGTGCTGGACATTCTATCGAACGCGTCCGCGACGATTGCCGAGGGCGAGGTGCTGCAACTGACCACCGCGCAGAACCTTGCCACGACAGAGGACCAGTATCTGCGCGTGATCCGGGGCAAGACCGCGGCGCTGTTCTCGGCCGCGACCGAAGCGGGCGCGGTGCTGGCGGGCGCGCCAGAGGACAAGGTGCAGGCCCTGTTCACCTATGGCGACGCGCTGGGCATCAGCTTCCAGATGGTGGATGACTTCCTGGATTTCGGCGGCGCGGGTGACGATATCGGCAAGCGCATCGGTGATGATTTCCGCGAGCGCAAGGTGACGCTGCCCGTCATCCGCGCCCATGCCCGGAGCGATGAGACCGAGCGCGCCTTCTGGCAGCGCACGATCGCCAAGGGCGAGCAGCAGGATGGCGATTTCGAACAGGCCCGTGCAATCATCGCCCGCCATGGCACGCTGGAAGCAACGCGGACAGAGGCGCTGGCATGGTCCGACCGCGCGAAAGACGCGTTGCTGGTCCTGCCCGACACACCCTTGCGCGCCATGCTGTCAGAGCTTGCCACCTATGTCGTGCAGCGGTTGAAGTAACCCTTACAGCGCGCTCAGAACGGCCTGGGCCTGAAGGCTGTCGGCATCCATCTGGGCAATCAGCTTGTCGACGCCTTCATAGGCAACCTCGTCGCGCAGATGTTCGACCAGCGCGACGGACAGCCGCGCGCCGTACAGATCGCCTTTGAAGTCGAACAGGAAAGTTTCCAGGTTGGGTGTGTTCACCCCGAACATGGGTCGCACGCCCATGGAGGCCACGCCGTGATAGCGCCCCGTATGGGGGCCATCCAGCACATCGACCAGCACGGCATAGACCCCGAAACGCGGCGGATGCAGCCCGTCGATGGACATGTTGGCGGTCGGATAACCCAGCTCGCGGCCGCGCTTTTCGCCGTGCAGCACCGGCCCCTCGATTCGGTGCCAATGGCCCAGCATGCGTGCGGCGCGGCGCGGTGCGCCATCGGTCAGCGCGGCGCGGATCGCGGTCGAGGAGAACACCTGGTCATCATGCGTCACCAGATCGGCGACGGTCACATCGAACCCCAGGTCCGCGCCGAAAGCCAGCAAATCGGAGGCATTGCCCGCGCGCCCTTTGCCGAAACAGAAATCCGCGCCGATCACGACATGGCGAATCCCCAAGCCTTCATGCAGCACCCGCACCGCGAAATCGCGGGCAGAGAGCTGCGACAGCGTGGCGTCGAACGGCAATTCATACAGACGCTCCACGCCCAGCATTTCCAGCCGGTGGGCACGCGCTTGGGCGTTCATCAGTCGGAACGGCGCAGCTTCGGGATTGAAAAACGCGCGCGGGTGCGGCTCGAAGGTCAGCACGCCCAGCGGGGCATCATCCCGCCGAGCCATGTCGATCACGGCTCGGTGGCCAAGGTGCAGCCCGTCGAAATTGCCCATGGCCACCGACGCGCCGCGCGCGTCGGGGTCAAGCCCTGTCCAATGGTGGAAAACCTGCATCTGCCCTCGTCGGGGCAAATGCGCCCCTTAGTCGAATTTGCGGCTTGGGGCGAGCACGGTCGCCTCACCCTTCAGGACTGTCATATCCCCCACAGTGCAGCGACAATCAAGGGTCACCCGGCGTTTGCCGTAGTCGATGGTCAGGACCGTGACTTCGGCGCGCACAACGTCGCCGGGGCGGACAGGGGCCATGAATTTCAGCGACTGCCCCATGTAGATGGTGCCATGGCCCGGCAGTTGTTCCCCGATCACCGCGGAAATCAGCCCGGCGGTCAGCATGCCATGGGCGATGCGGCCCTCAAAGATCGTGTCCTGCGCGTAGCTGTCATCCAGGTGCACCGGGTTGTGGTCGGTCGAGACCTCGGCGAACAATTCGATGTCGCGATCGGTGATTTCCTTTTGCAGGTGGCGCGCCATCCCGATTTCCAGATCCTCGATACAGATCGTGCCACGCGGGAAATTGTCATTCATGCCATTGTCCAACATCGTATCACGCCTTTCGCAGGTTCGGGGCCATGTTGCAGCGCAGCACTAACCCATCGGGCCGAGTCGCGCAAGTGGCTTGCGTAATAAAATGTCATAGTGGCGGGTTTATGGTGTAATTATGTTGCGTGTCATTCTGTCGCAATCACCGCAAGCGGCCGAGCGCGAAGGTGGGCGACTGCCCTTCGCGTGCCAACCACGCATCCAGCGGGGCTTGTTCCGGCGCCTCGACATCTGCGCCGAACTGCTCCGCCGCCAACCCGCCGGTGATGAACAGTGTATCCACCCCTTCGGCCATGCCGCCCTTTATATCGGTCTGGATGCCGTCGCCAATCGCGATGACCCGATCCTCTGCAAAGGCCAATCCCAGCTTTTGCGCGTGGCGGCGGGCCAGATCGTAGATCGGCGGGTGCGGTTTGCCGAAATACAGGCTTTCGCCGCCCATCTGGTCATAAAGCTGCGCCAAAGCGCCCGCGCAGTAAATGCGGGTGTCGCCGTAATCGACCACGATATCGGGGTTGGCGCAGAGCAGTTTCAGCCCGCGTGCTTTCGCCGACAGGAAGCGGCCGCGATAATCCTCTGGCGTTTCCGTCAGTTCCTCGAACGGGCCGGTGCAGACAATGCCCTCGGCGTCCTCGAAGCTGACACGCTCTATGGCCGGGTAATCGCTCGCCCAGTTGGGCAGGTCGGTGAAGAACCCGTCATCCTTGTCCGGCCCCAGATGCCAGACCTTCGTGCCCACCGCGCCCATGACCATCGCGGTTTGCGCCGCATCGCCAGAGGTGGCGATGGCGTCATACGCCTCGGGGGACAGGCCCATGTGCTGCAGCCGCGCGCGCACGCCCGCCTCTGGCCGGGGCGCGTTGGTGACCAGAATGACCTTGCCACCCGCCTTGCGATAGGCGATCAGCGCGGCCTCGGCGGCGGGGTAAATGGTTTCGCCATTGTGCACGCAGCCCCACAGGTCCACCAAGGCAAGGTCGTAGGGTGCCGACACCTCGGCAAAACTGCTGATGATACGGGTCATGGTCGGGCCTTTCAGAGCGCCAGAACGGGGATGATCTGTTTCTTGCGGCTCATGACGCCGGGCAGGACCACGGTGTCACCCTCCACGCTGACACCGAAGGATTTCTCGGCGACCGTGCGGGTCAGGTCATTGGGGACCAGCATGGTGGCTTCCTCGCGCAGAATATCGACCACGAACAGCAGCACCTGGTCGGCCCCGTCTTCGGCCGCGACCGTGTCCATGCTGGTCATCAGGCTGGCCTTGCGCGACAGGACCTGGTCGGGCGCCGTGGTTTCCAGCACCGAGACGCGGAATTTCTTGCCGCCGACTTCGTAGTTCTTGCTGTCCATTCGCAGCAACTCGGCATCGGAAAACGCCGACACGTCCGACTTGGCGGCGAACATGGCGGCTGCGAAGTCGCCCATATCCACGCCAAGATCGTCGGCCAGCGCATGCGCGATGGCACGGTCTTCCTGCGTGGTGGTGGGCGAGCGGAATTCCAGCGTGTCCGACAGGATGCAGGACAGCATCAGCCCTTTCACGAAGCGCGGCGCCTGCGCCATATGCTTGCCGATCAGGCCGTGC